>JAJQBS010000073.1 GCA_021203145.1 Lachnospiraceae bacterium
AGAGTTTTGGCTCTATTTTATTTTTGGTTGCGGCCGGAGGTCCGCGTTATGAAAAGGGATACCAGACGATGCAGGGTCTGCTCGCGATCGGCTCCGGCGGCCTGTTTGGGCTCGGCTTCGGCAGCAGCCTGCAAAAGCTCGGGTTTGTGCCGGAAGCCCAGAACGATATGATTTTTTCCATCATCTGTGAGGAGCTGGGGCTTTTTGGGGCGCTCTGCCTGATTCTGCTGTTTTTGCTGCTGCTCTGGCGGTTCATGGTGATCGCGACGCATGCTCCGGATTTATTTGGCTCGCTGATCGCGGCAGGAATTATGGGGCATATCGCGATCCAGGTGATTCTGAACATCGCGGTGGTTACAAACACAATCCCCAATACCGGGATCACGCTTCCCTTTGTCAGCTATGGCGGTACCTCCATTCTGTTCCTGTTTCTGGAGATGGGGCTGGGGCTTTCCGTAAGCCGTTCCGGGACCTGGCCGGGCAAGCGGTTGTGAGGTTTTTTGGTTACTGTTCACATCCATGCCACACGGCGAGGGGCGAAAATCTGCAGCATAACGTTTTTTGCGCACAGGGACAATTCTTCTGACATATACTAATGATACCATAAGTAGATGGAGGAAGACCGTTTGCCTTATCTGAAAATTGTCGGAGGAAAACCGCTGGCCGGAGAGATTACTGTGCAGGGCTCCAAAAATGCCGCTCTTCCGGTCCTGGCGGCGTGTCTGCTCGGGGACGGTCCCTGTGTGATCGAAAACTGTCCGCAGATTCAGGATGTCGAAGACACTCTGTTTCTTCTGAAGCAGCTGGGAGTCGGGGTCCAAAGAGACGGATCCTGTATCAGCGTAGATGCATCTGGATTAAACAACTGCTCTGTCTGTGGAATACAGGCGGAAAGAATTCGATCTTCCGTCTTGTTTTTAGGAGCGCTTCTTGGTAGAATGGGAAAAGCAGAGCTCCCGATTCCGGGAGGGTGTGCGATCGGACGACGGCCGGTTGACCTTCATCTGGAGGCGATGCAGAGGCTGGGAGCGCACATTACTGAGCAGAAAGATACCATCCGTGCCCAAACACGTTCTCTGCGGGGAAGCAGGATCCGTCTTGCCCTGCCGAGCGTAGGGGCGACGGAGAATGCGATTCTCGCGGCGGCGCTGGCCGATGGGGATACGGTGATTGAACATGCGGCCAGGGAGCCGGAGGTGGAGGGGCTGTGCCGGTTTCTGACCCTGCGCGGCGCAGATATCCGGCGTACAGAGGATGGGACGGTCCATATCCGGGGAAAGAAGACCCTCGCTCCGGTGAGATTTTCTCTGCAGCCGGACCGGATTGTGGCGGGGACGTATCTGTTGGCGGCGGCTTCCTGCGGGGGCAGGATCCGGATCCGCAATCTGCCGTTCGACGAGATGCAGGCGCCGATTCGGGTATTAAGACAGATGGGAATGGAGATCTCTTCTGATGGGCATGCCAGGGCAGACATTCCGCTTCGCGCCGTGGCTCATCTGGCAACGGAGCCTTATCCCGGATTTCCTACGGATCTGCAGTCTCCGCTGATGGCCGCGCTCAGCACTGCCCGGGGATGCAGCAGAATCTGTGAGACTGTTTTTGAAAATCGTTTTGCAACCGTACAGCAGCTTCGCAAAATGGGGGCGAAAATTGAGATAGCGGCAAATTGCGCCGTGATCGAAGGCGTCGGGCGTCTGCATGGTGAGAAAATCTCCGCCCCGGATCTTCGGGGAGGCGCGGCGCTCGCGGCAGCGGCGCTTGCGGCTGATGGCTGTACGCTGCTTGGAGGATATGAATACATTGCCCGCGGCTATGAGGATATCTGCCGCGATCTGAGGAGCCTGGGAGCAGACATTAATCTGACAGAAGGTATGGTGGACTTATGAGGAGAAAAAGAAAACAGCGGCTTAAGAATCTGATTATTCTTCTGCTGGCCGTTCTGGCAGTGCTGGCCTGTCTGTTTTTATTTCGGGTAAGAAAGCTGACCGTATCCGGAAACAGCCGTTATTCGGCGGAAGAAATCAAAGATGACCTGATTACGGATTTTTTATCAGGCAATACGTTCTACCTCTGGTGGACACACAAGGATGGTTCGATTCCGGATACCATGCCTTATCTGGAATCCATAAAGGTCGAAATCAAGTCGCCGGTTTCCGTTACCGTGACGGTGAAGGAGAAGGAGCTGGTCGGCTATTTTGATACGGGCAGCTATGCGTATTTTGATGAGAGCGGGATTGTGTTGGAGATCACGGATGAGCTTTATGAAGGGATTCCGGTGATTACTGGGGCGAGTCTGGGTGAAATCACCCTGTACCAGAAGGTTCCGACGGAAAGTAGCTCCACGTTTCGGACGATTTTGAGCCTGCTGGAGCTGTTGGAGTACCAGGATCTGACAGTTGACGAGATTCGGTTTGCAGAGGACTCGGATATCACCGTTTACATTGGCTACATTGAAGCGGAGCTTGGCCAGGATGAATATCTGGAGGAAAAGGTAGCTAACCTGAAAGCGATTCTTGATACGCTTTCTGCTTCGTCCGCAGGAACGCTTCATCTGGAGAATGTTACCGGGAAAAACGAGGACATCATCTTTTCACCTTCGGATGAGGTGATTGTGGAGAGTGAAACGGAGGAGGAACAGGAATCTGACAGCTTCGGTTCCGGATCGGAAAGCACGGGGTCTGACAGCTCCGGTTCCGGATCGGAGAGCACGGATTCGGATGGTTCCGGCTCGGATTCAGGCAGTGCAGGCTCCGGCAGCACGGATACCTCGACACTTGGCGGAGTTACGACGGACGGTACACTGGCGGATAGCACAGGAGCCGCCGCTTCATCCAGTGCAGACGAGGGCAGTGCGGACGCTTCCGCCTCTGATGATGCGGATACAGCGGATTCCTCTGATGACGAGAATTCCGGCTCGGACGATTCCTCTGACGAGGAGGACTCCGGGGTGGATCTGATGGTATTTAATTCCAGCGGGCAGCTGGTTTACCATGTACGCGTCCAGGATGGGTTGGTCGTGGACGCCTATGGCAACGAAGTGCCGGGATGCAGTGTGAACGAAGACGGCTATGTTGTAGACGCATACTGGAATATCATAGATCCGGCGACCGGGGAGCTGATGAACTGAGGTAATTTAAAAATGTTAAAAATGTACAAAAAAAAATAGTGAAAAAGACTTGATAAATCCGGCAAGAGATTATATTATAAGAGGTAGTATTTTGCGCGGGGATATGGCAGCGCGCAGGCTGCACTGCCATGATGATCTGGCCGGGCGCAAAGGGAATCTCCGGCTGACGGCGGACGCCGTAATACATTGGTTTTGTTGGTATCATACATAGGCCGGGCTGCAAAAAGGAGGAAATACGGTGCTAGAAATTATGTCAAATGAAACGGAGTCAGCTGCGAAGATTATTGTGATCGGCGTAGGCGGAGCCGGAAATAATGCGGTAAACCGAATGGTTGAGGATACAATCGCCGGAGTGGAATTTATTGGTATCAATACAGATAAGCAGGCGCTGCTCCTGTGCAAGGCGCCCACGACGATCCAGATCGGTGAGAAGGTGACGAAGGGTCTGGGAGCCGGGGCACGTCCGGAGATCGGTCAGCAGGCGGCGGAGGAGAGCACGGAGGAGATCCGGCAGGCGATCCAGGGCGCGGACATGGTGTTTGTTACCTGCGGCATGGGCGGCGGCACGGGTACCGGCGCAGCTCCGGTTATCGCCGGTATCGCGAAGGAGATCGGTATCCTGACGGTCGGCGTTGTGACCAAGCCGTTCCGCTTCGAGGCGAAGACCCGCATGAATAATGCCCTGATGGGGATTGAAAAGCTCAAGGAGAATGTGGACACGCTGATTGTCATCCCGAATGACAAGCTGCTTGAAATCGTGGATCGGCGTACTACGATGCCGGAGGCACTGAAAAAGGCAGATGAGGTGCTGCAGCAGGCTGTACAGGGCATCACGGATCTGATCAACCTTCCGGCTCTGATCAACCTTGACTTTGCGGACGTGCAGACTGTTATGAAGGACAAGGGCATCGCGCATATCGGTATCGGACAGGCCAAGGGCGATGACAAGGCT
The DNA here is from genome assembly GCA_021203145.1 of Lachnospiraceae bacterium. GTDB lineage: Bacteria > Bacillota > Clostridia > Lachnospirales > Lachnospiraceae > Choladousia. Next base: position 4,080 of record JAJQBS010000073.1, read on the forward strand.
CTTGAGGCAGTAAAGCAGGCTGTCTCCAGCCCGCTGCTTGAGACGACGATCCAGGGCGCGAGCCATGTGATTATCAATATATCCGGAGACATCTCCCTGATCGACGCCAATGACGCGGCCAGCTATGTCCAGGATCTGACCGGGGATGATACGAATATCATCTTTGGCGCGATGTATGACGATACCTATGCGGACGAGTGCAGCATTACGGTGATCGCGACCGGCCTCGAGGATGTGAATAATACGAAGACGGAGAGGACGCCGACCAGGCGCGGCTATACGCCCCAGCGCGAGCGAACCTCCGCCCCGACCAGCTCACCGTCGTCTCTTCCGAAGATGCCGAATGTGACTCCGATCCGTTCGGGTTCGACAGGAAGTACATCCGGGACGCGCGTGCCGACCGGGAAGGTGCAGGAAAAAGATATCCAGATTCCGGATTTTCTAAGAAGAAGCTGAAAATACGAAGGCCCGCGTAAGCGGGCCTTATTTATGATGCGCAGGGCCGGGCAAGGAGTTTTGCGGCTAAAGCCGCCCCGGCCCGCGCGGCGAGTAGGAGGCGAAAGAGTCGCCCCCTGCTCGATCGCAGGCTCTCAATCGAAAAACTTTGCCCGGATCGTCTCTGTGGGCATGTCCATGCCGGTCCAGATGCGGAACGCGGCTTCGCCCTGATAGAGCAGCATGTACATCCCATTCGAGGTGGAGCAGCCGATTTTTTCAGCCTCACAAAGAAGCCGGGTGCGGCGCGGATTGTAGATGATGTCCGACACGGTCATGCCGGGGTGCAGGCAGGAAAGATCAGAAAGAGGCAGGCTTTCCGTGTTCGGAGCCATACCGACGGAGGTCGCGTTTGTCAGCAGGGTGCATTCAGAAATTGCGCCATGGACCGCCTTCGTGTCGTTGAGGTCAATGACATCGGCCCTGCAGCCGGTACCTGCGTTGATCTGATCCGCGAGCCGCAGGGCATTTGGGAACGAGCGGCCGTTTTTCCGATTCAGGATGTGCAGGACGGGCACGCCGCCAAGAGCGGCCCATACCGCGATCGAAGACGCGGCGCCTCCGGCTCCGAGCAGGCTCATCGGCCCGCAGGTGAAATCATAGCCGGTCTTTTGCATGGAACGGACATAGCCGACGCCGTCCGTGTTGCAGCCAATGAGACGTCCTCCTTCATTTTTGACGGTATTGGCCGCGCCGATCATCCGCGCCGCTTCCTGGATTTCGTCCAGATATTCCATGATGCGTTCCTTGTCCGGCATGGTCAGATTAAAGCCGAACACATTCATATCGCGCAGCACCTGGACGAAGGTTTTCAGGTCTTTGCCTTTGGTATCAAAGCAAAGATAGACATAGTCAAGATTCAGGAGACGAAAGGACTCATTGTACATTGCAGGGGAAATACTGTGCGCCACGGGTGAGCCGAGCAGGCAGCCGAGGCGTGTGTGGCCGGAAATTTGCATAACGGGTTCCTCCTTATATTTGTATGTCAGTATAGCACATGGGCGGCCATTTGCAAAGATAGAACGAGAGGAGAATGAAAGTGAATAAAACAATTATAAAAGTCCGGGGAATTGCCCTGGGCGACGGGATTCCTAAAATCTGCGTACCTTTGACTGCGCGAAGCCTCGATGAGATGGAGGATCAGCTGGTAAAAATCTGCGCGGCTCCCTGCGATCTGGTCGAGCTGCGCGCGGACTATTTTGAAGGAGACCCGATCGAGGAGCTGGCTGCGCTTCGCAGGCGGATGCCGGATATGCCGGTGTTATTTACCTTCCGGACGAAGGAAGAGGGTGGGGAGCGCAGCATTTCACCCGAAGAGTATGCCAATCTGAACCTGCGTGCCGCTGCGGACCTCATCGACCTGGAGGTGAACCGGGGAGAGGAGTTTGTACAGAACCTCTGCGCCAGGCTGCAGCAAGGCGGCGCAAAGGTGATCGTCTCCTTCCATGATTTTGAGCGGACGCCCGGGGAGGAGACGCTGATCCACCTGCTTTGCCGGATGCAGTCATTGGGCGCGGATATCACAAAGGCAGCTCTGATGCCGCGCACAGAGCGGGATGTGCTTGCACTTCTTTCCGCTGCCGTGGCAATGAAGGAGAAGTATGCGGATCGTCCATACATTGTGATGTCCATGGGGCGTCTCGGCATGGTCAGCCGCCTTGCCGGGCATCTGACCGGCTCTGCCGTAACGTTTGCTTCGGCGGGCGCGGTATCTGCGCCCGGCCAGATGGATGCGGCCCTGGTATTCAGGGTCCTGTCCTCTTTGTCGAATCATGACGAAAATACTCGATAAAAAAAGCAATTTCCATCCCTTTTTTTGACAAAAAGATTGTCCCCTGTGGAGTATACTGGCAACAGATACGGCCACAGGGGATTTTTTATGTATTATGAGTTTTACATAGACCAGTTTTTTGTGGAACAACTCATAAGTGGATATTTGCTGCTGTCCGCGGCAGGGATCCTGTGCGGAATTTCCCCGGGAAAGCGTACTCTCGCGGCAGGAGCTCTCCTGAATGCGGCCTGTGTGGCCGGGGCTGTCATCTGCGGCTTTCCGGGGCTTTTTCCGGCCGGCTTCCTTGCCGCATGGGCGGCCGTATTCTGGAAACAGGGATCGCGCAGAGGCTGGAGGGACTGCCGCAAAACGATGACGGCCCTCCTCGTTGTGACCATCTGCTTTGGAGGCGCGCTCCAGGCCCTGGCTTCCATCATCCCTTTCCCTGTTTTGGTGCTGCTGGTGCCGGCCCTTGAGCTGATACGCGTGCTTTCCGGCTTCGTGGCGCGCCAGAGCAGGGAAAAAGAAAATCTGGCATCCGTCACGCTCTGCTGTGATGGGAAAAGCCTCATCCTGAAAGGGCTGCTTGACACGGGAAACCAGCTTACAGAGCCGCTGACAGCCTCTCCGGTCAGCATCGCACAGAAGAAAAACCTGGAGCCGCTGTTAGCCGGAGGATGGGAAGAAAGGCAGGGATTTTTCCTGGTTCCTTACCACAGCCTGGGTACCGAAAAAGGATGGATGCAGGGAATCCTGTTCGACGAGATGAGGGTTGTGACAAGCCGCGGCAGCAGGATCATTAAGAAACCGGTGATCGCACTGTATGATGGAAATGTCAGCTTCCGGCAGGGATACCAGATGATCCTGCATCCGGATCACGCGCCGTAACGATGGCGCAATCACCAATTTTATGGTTTACAGAATAGAAAGGAAACCTCTTATGATCGTAAAATTTGCAGTTCCACAGCGATTTCAATTCAAAATGTCCGCAGGCTTTGGCGATGTGCTTTTTGCGCGCCCTGCCGACAGCCATTATATCGGCGGGACCGAGGTGCTGCCTCCGCCGCTGGCCGCAGAGGAAGAGAGGGAGCTTTTGTCTGCTTTCGGAAAGGAAGGGGATGCAAAGGCGAGAAAAAAGCTGATAGAGCACAATCTGAGACTGGTCATATACATAGCGAAAAAATTTGACAATACCGGAGTCGGTACAGAAGATCTGATCTCAATAGGGACAATCGGCCTGATCAAAGGAATCAATACATTTAACCCGGACAAAAAAATCAAGCTGGCCACCTACGCGTCCCGCTGTATCGAGAACGAAATCCTGATGTATCTGCGGCGAAGCAGCAAGGTGCGCCTGGAGGTATCAATTGAAGAACCCCTGAATATGGACTGGGATGGGAATGAGCTTCTTCTCTCAGACATTCTGGGGACGGACGATGACGTGATTTCCCGCGATATGGAAACGGAGGCGGAATACAAGGTACTGAAAAAGGCGATCAGTAATCTCAGCAGAAGGGAGCAGACCATCGTACAGCTCCGCTTCGGAATAGGTACAAAAGACGGGAAGGAAAAGACCCAGAAGGAAGTGGCGGATTTGCTTGGCATTTCCCAGTCCTATATTTCGAGACTGGAAAAGCGCATCATCAAGAGGCTGCGCATGGAAATGGCGCGTGCCCTGTAGAGCAATTGCTGCGGATGTCCGGCGCAGCTGTAAAGGTGGCCGCGCGGGATGCCTGGCGGCGCTGGCACTGTGTGATGCCGCCGAGAGACCGCAGCAGTGCCTGGCAGTATTGTACTGCGCCGCCGTGAGATTGCAGCAATGCCTGGCAGTACTGTACTGCATCGCCGAGAGACCGCGGCCATGCAGTACAGTACTGCATGGCGCTGCCGGATTTCCGCCTCATCCGTTCAGATAAGTCCGCATGGATTTCAGCGCGTTCTTTTCCAGGCGGCTGACCTGAGCCTGCGAAATACCAAGCTCGGAGGCGACTTCCATCTGGGTACGTCCGTCATAAAAGCGCATCTCTATGATGTGCTTTTCGCGGTCGGACAGCCGGTCCATTGCTTCCTGCAGAGAAATGACCTCGACCCAGTTTTCCTCACGGTTTTTCCGGTCACTGATCTGATCCATGACATAGAGGGTATCTCCGCCTTCTGAGTAAACCGGGTCATACAGGCTCACCGGGCTCTGGATCGCATCCAGGGCATTGACGATTTCCTCCTTGGGGATGCCGATCTCTTTGGCGATCTCATTGACCGTCGGCTCCCGCTGGTATTTCTTTGTATAGCTTTCCTTTGCGTAAATTGCCTTGTAGGCGGTATCCCGCAGGGACCGGCTGACCCGGATGGCGCTGTTGTCGCGCAGAAAGCGACGGATTTCCCCGATAATCATTGGAACTGCGTAGGTGGAAAAACGGACATTCAGACTCGTGTCAAAATTGTCAATCGCCTTCATCAGGCCGACACAGCCGATCTGAAACAGATCATCCATGTTTTCATTGCTGCCTGAAAAACGTTTGATTACACTTAAAACCAGTCTCAGATTTCCTTTGATATAAAGCTCCCGCGCATCCTCGTCCCCTTTCTGTATCCGCTCAAACAGGAACTCTTTCTCCTCATTGGTCAGAACCGGAAGCTTTGATGTATTGACGCCGCATATCTCTACCTTCGTAAAAGCCATGTGAACCATCCTCCCAAAAGGTGACACTCCTTTTCGTACCTGCTATCATGATTCACTTTTTGCGGCCCGGATATTCGTTTCCGTGAAAAATAAAAAAAATTTAAGGCCTTGACTTTTTACTCACATTTCCTGCGCACACTTTCTTCATCGACATCTACAAGGATAATATCCGCGCCGATTCGCACAATGCATCTCCAGGGAATGATATATTCATATTCCCTTCCGAGAAACCAGCACAGTTTTCCCATCCCGGGTACGATCAGAGAGACAATGCAGCCGTTTTGCGGGTCAATCTCCAGATCACTGGCGCAGCCGAGCGTGCGGCAGGTGCGGATATTGATCAGCTCCTTCTGCCTGAGCAGCGATAAGCGGACAGGGGCGCAGACGGGGGGAAGCACATCCTTCATGGCAGGCCATCCTGTTTTTTATAAAGTATGAAATCAGGGCAGGAAGTGTGAAAAGCCTGTTCTTAACGGTTTAGCAAAAATCTTAAGAAAACTTTACAGTGACAAAGCGCACAGATGCGACTATACTGAAACTAAGAAAACGCAGATTTCGGCTCGGAGTACATGTATGCCGTGTTCCGTGAAATTACCGGGCGTGATAGAAGCAAGGAGGATGGGATGACTAAGAAACAGTTTGGAAGGATAAAAGGCATTGCGGCGGGGGCATTCTTTAGTATGCTTGCTCTTGTCTGTATGTGCCGGTATGGGGGAATGACAGCGTTGGCGGAGAACACTGAGAATGGCGGGTTTTCCCAGGAGATGGAGGCCGGTGGGACGGATTCCGCAGATCCGGCGTCGGCAGAGGTGAATTCCCAGGAAACAGCTTCGGAGGCTGCCATATCCGGAGAAACGGCTCTGGCCGATGCGCCCGGGAGCTATACAATGGAGGAAGGCTGGTCGCTGGATGACACACAGAGTACGGAGACGGTTTCTGTGTATACAAAGGATACCGGTGCGGATGCGGCTGAGATTTCCACAATTTCCTGCAGCTACATGGAGACAAATTATTCCGTGCAGGAGTACGAGCAGCTGCGCGACATGCTTACAAATAATCTCCTTTACAGCAATGTAGACGCGCAGATCAGTACCAGCGCGGTATATACCCTTGCAAAGGACTATTTGTATATCGTACTTGTGGATGATTCCTCAGAAGACTATCGTGATATTTATCATTATGTGGTGGGAGACTACCAGTGCTTCTGTGTACAGGTAAAGGAGTACCGCGCGGAGGCAGAGCTGGCCAAATCACAGGATTTACAGACACCGCAGGAGGCGGGGCAGAGCGTAGCGGAAGGGTTTGTATGGAAGGAATGAGAGAGAGATACGGAATATAAGTTTTTTGCACAGCCAGGGGGATGGAAGCATCCCCCTGGCTGTGTATATGAACCCATGCTTTATGAACTATGCATTTCCCATCAAAGCCGTCACATCGTAATGTGTCTTGCCCGCCTCAAACGGGACGACAGTTCCCGCGACCTCTTTTCCGTCTACGATGAGCTTTGCGATGCCCCTCTGCACATTGTCCGGGTTTTGTACGCGGATATCGTAGGTCGCCCCGCGGAAGGTTCTGCTGACCGTGAAATCGCCGAACCCCTCCGGTACGCAGGGGTCAATACCAAGTCCGTCAAACTGCGGCCGGATGCCAAGGATGGCCTGTGAGATATTCACAAAGGTCCATGCTGCGGTGCCGGTCAGCCAGCTGTTCTTCGCCTCGCCGTGCCTCGCCGCGTCCGCGCCCGCTACCATCTGGGAATACACATACGGCTCGGTCCGGTGGATTTCGCTGATGTCCTCGATGTAGGCCGGGCAGGTCTTGCGGTAAATCTCAAACGCGCGGTTGCCGCGCCCAAGGACAGTCTCCGCGATGGATATCCACGGATTATTGTGGCAGAAGATACCGGCGTTTTCCTTATATCCGGGCGGGTAGGAGGAAACCTCGCCAAGGTTCAGGTAATATTTTGTATAAGCCGGTTGCAGAAGCATGATGCCGTATTTCGTGTCCAGACGCTCCTTTACGGAGTCGAGTGCTTTTTGCGCCTGGCCGCTCTCCACACCGATGCCGGCCATGACGCAGAAGCCCTGCGGCTCGATATAGATCTGACCCTCTTCACATTCTCTGGAGCCGATCTTCCGGGACTGGGCGTCATACGCGCGGACGAACCATTCGCCATCCCAGCCGGCGTCAAGTACTGCGTCGTACATTGCCTGTACCTCTTTTTCCGCAGAATCCGCCAGATCATTCTTGTCGAGGAGCCGACAGAGTTCGGCGTATTCCCGGCCGTATTTCACAAACATACCCGCGATAAAAACAGATTCGGCTACCGGACCCTCGGATGGTCCGGTTGTCTGGAAGGATTCGCCGGGCGTATCAGAGAAGCAGTTCAGATTCAGGCAGTCGTTCCAGTCCGCGCGGCCGATCAGGGGAAGGCCGTGAGGCCCCTTGTGTGTCACAATATAGTTGAATGAGCGGGTCAGATGTTCAAAGAGCGGCGCCGCTATCGACTCATTATTGTCAAATGGAACCATCTCCCCGAGGATGGAGAAATCGCCGCTTTCCTTTATGTAGGCGGAAGTACCGGCGATCAGCCAGAGCGGATCATCATGAAAACCGCTGCCGATGTCCATGTTGCCCTTTTTGGTCAGGGGCTGGTACTGGTGATAAGCGCTGCCGTCTTCAAATTGTGTGGAGGCGATGTCGATGATACGCTCTCTTGCACGCTCCGGGATCAGATGCACAAAGCCGAGCAGATCCTGACAGGAATCGCGGAACCCCATGCCGCGGCCCGTGCCGGACTCATAATAAGAAGCAGAGCGGGACATGTTGAAGGTCACCATGCACTGATACTGGTTCCAGATATTGACCATGCGGTTCACCTTCTCGTCCTGAGACTCCACATGGTACTTCGAGAGCAGCCCGTCCCAGTACGCGTTCAGCGCGGCGAAGGAGGAGTCTACTTTTTCCTTAGTGTCAAAACGCGCCAGAAGTGCCTGCGCCGGAGCTTTATTGATGACGCCGGGCGATTCCCATTTCTCTTCATTGGGAAGCTCCGCGTAGCCTAGGATAAAGACGAAATTCTTCTCTTCGCCCGCGTCAAGTGTCACGTCAATCTGATGTGCCGCGATCGGGTACCAGCCGCTGGCCACGGAATTCTCACAGGCTCCGGTTTCCACAGCCGCCGGGTTCGAAGCGTCGCGGTACGCGCCGATGAAGCTGTCACGGCTGGTGTCAAAGGAAGAAACCGGCGCGTTTACTGCCGAGTACGCATAATGATTGCGGCGCTCACGGTATTCGGTTTTATGATAAATTACAGAATCTACAATCTCCACCTCGCCGGTGCTCAGGTTCCGCTGATAGTTTGTCATGTCGTCCACCGCGTTCCAGAGGCAGAATTCAATATAGGAGAAGAGCTTCAGTGTCTTCGGTTTATCAGAACTGTTTTTCAGGGTGAGGGAATTGATCTCGCAGGACGCGTCCATCGGTACAAAGGCGAGCAGATCCGCACTGACACCATTTTTGGAGGAAAGAAAGCGGCTGTAGCCGATGCCGTGGCGGCATTCATAGGAATCAAGCTCCGTCTGGGTTGGTTTCCAGCCCGGATTCCAGATGGCGGTTTCGTCTTTGATGTAATAGTATTTCCCGTTCATGTCATAGGGGACGTCGTTGTAGCGGTAACGGGTGATGCGCAGCAGCTTTGCGTCCTTGAAAAAGCTGTAACCGCCGCAGGTGTTGGACACCAGAGAAAAGAAATCGCTGCAGCCCAGGTAGTTGATCCAGGGGAGCGGCGTCTTTGGCGTGGTGATGACGTACTCACGGTTGGCGTCATCGAAGTAACCGAATTTCATATTTTTCTCTCCTTTATAAGTTATTTGAAAACGATTAAGTAAAGTCCCAAATCAAAAATCTCTGGGTTCCAGGTTAGTATAATCTATATTTCTGAGAAAATCAACCTTTATTTTGCAGGGTTTCTATAAAAATTGTCAAGAGTATTTTCGGACAGAGAAACATCTTTATGAAAAACAGACAAAAAAATGAAGATATTCGCGGCATTTTTGATAAAACCGGAGAGGGCGGTAAAATCTGTGTGAGACGATTGACGAAAACGATTAAGTAAATAACAGGCAGTGGATGTCAATTAGTGATTTTCAGATAGCAGAAAGTGAAGATGAGAAGTGATGTAACGATACAGAACAGGTCTTCGCACCTGCTGCAAAGACCATAGGAAAACGTAAGGCAAAGTGATTAACAGAACTATTAACAGAACTGCGAATAGTGGACAGAGGCTAATGGCTAATGGCTGACCCACTACCCACTATCCGCTGTTCACTACCCACTACTCAACGTTTACCCCAAAAGCGCAGAATCGTTGGAGAATTGTTCACCGCTGACCCGTTCGAACTGGTCGAGCAGATCCTTTACAGTAAGTCTCTTTTTTGCCTCACCGCTGATATCAATGATAATCTTTCCTTCATTCATCATGATGAGACGGTTGCCGTGGGCGATCGCGTCCCTCATATTGTGCGTGATCATCAAAGTCGTGAGATGGTCGCGGGTCACGATAAGCTCTGTGATTTCCAGAACCTTTGCCGCTGTTTTCGGATCCAGCGCCGCTGTGTGCTCATCCAGAAGAAGGAGCTTCGGCCTCTGGAGGGTCGCCATCAGAAGAGTAAGCGCCTGCCGCTGTCCGCCGGAGAGCAGCCCCACTTTGGCGGTCATGCGCGTCTCCAGCCCTAAGCCGAGCATCGTAAGTAATTCTTTGTACTCTGCGCGCTCCTGCCTGGTGATACCCGGACGGAGCGAACGGACCCTTCCGCGCCGCTCGGCGAGAGCCAGGTTTTCCTGAATCTCCATTGTGGCGGCAGTACCGGTCATCGGATCCTGGAAGACGCGGCCTAGATATCTGGCGCGTTTGTATTCGGGAAGCTTTGTCACGTCGTTCCCGTCGATCAGAATCTGCCCCTCGTCCACCAGCCAGGTGCCGGCCACCGCGTTTAAGAGCGTGGACTTTCCGGCCCCGTTGCCGCCGATTACTGTGACAAATTCGCCATCCTCCAGGCTTAAGGAGACGCCGTTTAAAGCCGTTTTTTCATTGATCGTGCCGGGGTTAAATGTTTTGTAGATGTTCCGGATATCAAGCATTCCTGCGGCCTCCCTTCTCTTCATTCTGCGCGGATGTGTTTAAAGCCTCCGGTCTGCCGGACGAAGCATTGTCCGTGGAGGAAGCCGGGGCAGAGGAAACGGACGTGCCGCGGCCCTCCGGATGAACGGGTTTGGTAAAATATTTCCCCTTCCAGTACGGGATCCCGAGAAAGACAGCCACGACGGAAGCGGAGAGCAGCTTCAGGAGGTCGGTGTCGATGCCCATCCAGATCACGACCTGCAGGACAACATAGTAGATGATTGCACCAAAGGAAACCGCCAGCAGCGACAGGGCAAAATTGCGGAAAATTTTTCCGAAAATCGCTTCGCCGATGATGACGGCAGCCAGACCGATGACAATGGCGCCGCGTCCCATGTTGACGTCCGCGAAGCCCTGGTACTGGGCGAAGAGGGCACTGGAAAAGGCTACGAGTGCATTCGAAAGCATCAGGCCAATTACTTTATTAAAATCTGTGTTGATGCCCTGCGCACGGGACATGTTCGGATTGCATCCGGTCGCACGAAGAGAAGCACCGAATTCGGTGCCGAAGAACCAGTACAAAATGGCTATCAGCAGTACAGTAAGTACAATTACGATAAAAATGGTATTCTTCCAGAGGGGCATAGTCCTGATATAGCGAAGCGATACCAGAAGGTCGTAGTTGTTGACATTGACAGCCTGGTTGGATTTTCCCATGATTTTCAGATTGATAGAATACAGGGAAAGCTGAGTAAGAATACCGGCCAGGATCGCCGGGATTCCCATAAAGGTATGAAGAATACCGGTCACAAGGCCGGCAAGCATTCCGGCACCGGCCGCCGCAAGCATAGATACCCAGATATTGTGGCCGCTCATCAGCATCATGATGCAGACTGCGCCGCCGGTAGCCATGGTACCGTCTACGGACAGATCCGCAATATCGAGGATGCGGTAGGTAATGTACACGCCGATCGCCATGATGCCCCAGATAAGACCCTGGGCGCAAGCACCCGGTAGTGCGTTGATCAGAGTAGAAATATTCATGCGTCAGATCCTTTCTCAGTATAAGCTCCCTTTTATTTAATGGGGAAAGCTTTTTTTCTTTAAAACAGCGAGAGAGGAGAACCCTTTCTCGCTGTTGAGATATACTTATCCGATATTTGCCGAACGCTTGATGCTTTCGCCCATGTCACGCAGCGAATGCATGGCATGGATATGAACAGTAATGCCGCAATACTATGATATCAGAGCGAAAAAGTCATTCCTTCTGTCTTTTGTATCATATATGTATTAGAATGCCTTATTCTGTATCGGCCTCTGCTTATTCTTCCGCGCCGATTGCTACATAGTCGTCCGGGATCTCAACGCCGAGTGCCTCAGCGATTTCAGCATTGTACTCCTTGGTAACCTCTGGAGCATACTCAATCGGCATCTCAGAAACATCCGCTTCACCTGTCAGAATTTCAACAGCCATCTCTCCGGAAATATATCCAATGTCATAATAGCTGATCGAAAGGGTAGCAACGCCGCAGCCACTGCAGATGCCTTCCTCTCCTGCGATGATTGGAACGCCTGCGTCCAGGCAAACATTGTTGATGGCTTCTGTATTTGCGGCTGCAGTATTGTCAGTCGGGACATAGATGACATCACTTTCTGAAGCAGCATTCGTAGCAACGGTCGTGATATCATTCGAGTCAGCAAATGAGTAAGTCTCAACGGTGTAACCGTACTCTTCCAGATAGGTGGTAATTACATCTGCCTGATACTGGGAGTTCGGCTCACCGGAGCAGTACAGGATACCGACTGTCTCAGCGTCCGGGAACAGCTCATACAGCATTGCAGCCTGCTCATCCAGCGGAGCAAGGTCTGAAGTACCTGAGATGTTGCTGCCGACGGTACCGTCAAATTCCTCCAGATCAAGCGCGGTAGCATAATCTGTGATAGATGTTCCCAGAACCGGAATGGTATCGGTAGCCGCCTGGCAGGACTGCAGCGCGGTTGTACCATTTGCAAGAATCAGGTCTACGCCTTCAGACACGAACCCATTGGCAATTGTGATACAAGTACTCGATTCATTCTGCGCATTCTGCTCGTCAAAGGTGACCGCGTCGCCAAGAGCCTCTGTCACTGCATCCTTGAAGCCCTGTGTGGCCGCGTCAAGCGCGTCATGCTCAAGCTGCTGGAGAATACCGATCGTATAGGTCTCGGCTTCGTCTGCGCTGACACTTACGCCGCAGAAGCTGGCGATCATCGCTGCAGAAAGGATAGTAGCTAATACTTGTTTCTTCATAGAAATATCCTCCTCAATTTTTTTGCTGGGCTGCCGTTTATGCGTCAGCCCGCACAGATAGGAGAATTATAATGCTTTAAAGCAGGAAAGTCAAGAAAACCGGGAAAGATTGTTTTTTATTTTTGTTTCTTTTCTTGCGAATTGAGGAAGAATACGGTATGATGATGGCAGAGCGGAGGCAGAACCCATGGCAGCATGACTTTTGACCCCGGCGTTATAATTATGAAAATTTCCTGCCGACCGGCAGCTGTGGGGAGGAAAACATGAGAAAAGTGATTTTAGTCGGGGTCGATACCGGCAATGACCCGAATTTTGAATATCATATGGAAGAGCTTGCCGGCCTGGCCGAGGCCTGTGAGATGGAGGTCGTGGCGCAGGCGACGCAGAAGCTGGCCGTGACCAATGCCGCCTATTATGTCGGAACGGGAAAGGTAGAGGAGATCCGTCTGGCTGCGGAGACGGTGGAGGCGGACTGTGCGGTCTTTGACAATTCTCTGAAGCCTTCCCAGCAGAGAAATCTCCAGAAGGCACTGGATCTGCCCGTGCTGGACCGGACAAATCTGATTCTGGAAATTTTTGAAAAAAGAGCCAGGACAAAGGAGGCCAGGCTGCAGGTGGAGAGCGCGTCGCTGCAGTATATGCTGCCGCGGCTGGTCGGCATGCGAGAGGCGCTCTCCCGTCAGGGAGGCGGTGCCGGCGCCGGGGGCGGATCGGGAGCCGGAGGCGGCCTTGCCAACCGCGGAGCCGGTGAGCAGAAGCTGGAGCTGGATCGCCGCAAGATTGAAAAACGGATCAGCGAGCTGCGGCACGACCTGGAGGAGATTGAGCAGAAGCGCGCGACGCAGCGAAAAAAACGGGAGAAGAGCGAGCTTCCATCCGTGGCGCTGGTCGGCTATACGAATGCGGGGAAATCTACCTTATTGAATGCCATGCTCAAACGGTATATGCTGTCTCCTTGGACGGTATCTGATGAGGACACCGAAGGGAGTCCTGGCAAGGATTCTGGCAAGGACTCCGGCAGGGATTCTGGAAAGGATGATGCCGGGGACTCTGGAAGGGACAGCGGGAAGGATTATGCCGGGGATCATGGCAAGTACTCCGGCAGCACCCGGGGGCTGGAGAATAAGATGGTTCTGGAGAAGGACATGCTCTTTGCCACGCTGGACACTACCGTCCGGCGCATTTCGCCGGGAGACGGCCGCGACTTCCTTCTCTCGGACACGGTCGGCTTCATCGACCGGCTGCCGCATACTTTGATCAAGGCTTTCCGCTCCACGCTGGCGGAGGCTTGCGGCGCGGATCTGCTTTTGCAGGTCATCGACTGCTCCGATCCGCATCATCAGGAGCAGATGCAGGTGACCGCGGATACGCTGCGGGAGTTGGGAGCGGAAAAGATCCCGATGATTTTTGTCATGAACAAGGCCGAGCTCGTGAGGGAAAAGAAAGAACTTCCCAGAGTTGTCGGAGATAGAATATTTCTCTCCGCGAAGGAGGAAATCGGCCTGGATGATCTGCTGGAACTGATTCACGAAAAGATTTTTGCAGATTATGCAGATCTTGAAATGCTGATCCCCTATACGGAAGGAGGCACTCTTTCCTATCTGCAGGAGCACGCGATGATCGACCGGCTGGAATATGAGCCGGAGGGCACCCGGCTGAGCGTTCGGTGCAAAAAAAGTGACGCGGCACGGTATGCGGCATTTGTTACGTCATAAAAGCTGCAGCGGCTCCCGCAGCCCCAATGGGAATTATGATAAAATAATCATGGAAGGAAAAGAGATAAAAATGAGAGACTGGGAAGCAAACATTCGCAAAGTAACTCCTTATGTGCCCGGCGAGCAGCCGAAGCGCACAGACGTAATAAAGCTGAACACAAATGAGAACCCATACCCGCCGTCTCCGAAGGTGGCGGAGGCGCTGCGGCAGATCAGCGCGGAGCCGATGCGCAAATATCCGGATCCGGAGGCGCGGATGCTCGTGGAGGCAATCGCGCGGGAGGAAGGAGTGTGCCCGGAGCAGATTTTTGTCGGAGTGGGCTCGGATGATGTGCTCGCGATGATTTTTCTGACCTTTTTTAATTCTCAGAAGCCGATTCTGTTCCCGGATATCACATATTCCTTCTATGATGTGTGGGCGGACATGCTTCGAATTCCCTATGAGCAGCAGCCGCTGGATAAGGACTTTGAGATTGTGGCGCGGGATTATGATAAGGAAAACGGCGGAGTCATATTTCCAAATCCAAATGCGCCGACCGGCGCGCTGCTTGGCCTGGAGACAATTGATGACATCCTGAGCCACAACCAGGACGTCATCGTGGTGGTGGACGAGGCATACATTGACTTCGGAGGGTCGACCTGCACCGGACTGCTGGATCACTATGAGAACCTGATTGTCGTGAAAACCTTTTCCAAGTCCCGCTCCATGGCGGGCATGCGCATCGGGTACGCCATCGCAGGTGAAAAATTAATCAGATATTTAAGCGATGTGAAGTATTCTTTTAACTCTTACACGATGAACCAGACCGCGATCGCACTCGGGACGGAGGCAGCCCTGGATCATGCATATTTTGAAGAAACCAGGCAGAAAATCATTGCTACGCGTGAGAATGCGAAGAAGGAGCTGAAAAAGCTGGGCTTTTCCTTTCCGGATTCCCAGGCGAACTTCCTGTTTGTAACGCACAAGCGCGTCCCCGCCGCCGAATTATTTGCCGCATTGAAAGAGCAGGGCATCTATGTGCGGTATTTTAATAAACCGCGCATCGACAACTACCTGCGTATCACAATCGGGACAGACGAAGAGATGGGGCGGCTGTTTGAGTTTTTGAGGGAATATTTGTAAGCGGAATGACTGATGGAATGGAACCGAAGGAGGGAGAACTCAGTGTCATCTTATGAAAGCTTCGCGTGTGTCTACGACCTGTTTATGTCAGACACGCCGTATGATGACTGGTGTGAATATCTGCACGGCCTTCTGCTGCGCTGCGGCGTGGCGGACGGCCTGATTCTGGAGCTGGGCTGCGGCACCGGTGCGATGACCGGGCGTCTGTCCCGGCTTGGCTATGATATGATCGGCGTGGATAATTCTGTCGACATGCTGGAGATCGCCCGAGAGAAGCAGTTGGAGCAAAAAAATCGGGACGAAACGGATGGAGGGACTGGTATACCCAAAAGGACAGACCATTCAGAGAAAGAGCCGGACATTTTATATCTTCTGCAGGATATGCGAGGATTCGAGCTTTATGGCACGGTGCGGGCGGTCGTGAGTGTCTGCGATTCGATGAATTACATTACGGAAGAAAGCGACCTGCTTCAGGTCTTCCGCCTGGTTAATAATTATCTGGATCCGGGAGGAGTCTTTATTTTTGACCTGAATACCCCTTATAAATATGAAGAAATCCTCGCGGAAAATGTGTTTGCGGAAAACCGGGAGGAAGGAAGCTTCATCTGGGAAAACTGGTACGACCCCGCGACACGGATCAACGAGTACGACCTGACTTTGTATATCCGGCGTGATGAAGAAGGAACGCTTTGTCCGGGCAGCCTGTATGAGCGGTATGAGGAGACGCACTATCAGATGGCCTGGCAGCCGGAACGTGTGTGGGAGCTTCTGAAGAAAGCGGGCCTTAAGCCCGAAGCGGTCTACGACGCATTTACAATGAACGAGCCGAATGCAGAGAGTGAGCGCGTGTATTTCATCGCGCGGGAAACTGCAAAAAGGCAGGAAGAAATCCCTGACCCGGATAAACCGGAACCGGTGGAACTCCAAATTGCCGGTAACGCATAAAAACAGTCAGGGTAACCACAGACCCACAGGCGGCGTATCACTCACTCGTCCGGCGGCACCTCGTAGGTCTCGTTATAATTAAATTCGCCGGAATCAATATCCGTAATCACACTGTCCTTCCAGGTAAAGCGCAGATACCGGTAGATGACCTCATGCGCCCGCAGATAGGAGGGAGAACTGAGCAGCGAATACAGATCGGACTCATCAATCTCATTGTTCTCACAGAGATCTTCCTCGGAAGTCGGCACCTCGTCTATAAAAAAGTTCGCAATCAGAGTCGAGATATTATCCTCATACGGGATTTCGTTGATAGACATCACGATATAGCTGGAGTCAGTGTCCGTATAAGCCGCCCAGACGACATAGTCACTGTAGGCCTTGATAAATTCTTTCTTTCCATCGCCGACGGAAACCCCGTCGTTTGTTGTATCTCCGTCCAGTTCAAAAAGCTCGGCGGAAGCGACCTGCTGCTCCCTGTTTTCACATCCGGTCAGAAGCAGGGCACCAAAAAGAAGCAGCGCCATTAATTTTTTATGAAAGCTTCGAATATTCATATTGAGAAGTATCTTCCTTATATAATAGTCAGTATGTTTATTATATTACTTTCAAACGCCAATGCGCGAGGACATTCCGCATATTGCATTCAAACGCCGGTGTATGTGGGCATTCCACAGGGGGCTTGACGCTTATCTGATGTACAGCATAGCACAATACAGGCAAAGAATCCAGATAAAACTTAAGAAAAATTTAAAGAATCTTATCCGGTAAAATGCCACCGGATTGTGGAAAGAAAGTGAACAAAACCTTAAATTTCTGCTATTTTGGTTGACTTTTTTTCTAAATTGCCTTATCTTTCAAATGTTTATTTTACAGGAGCTTTACCTGAAAATTACGCAATTGTGAAAACTTAAGCGGCTGCTGCGGCTGCCCTGCGACACAGGGACAGATGTGCTGTGGTTTTGCTATTTATTCCATTTTGTATGAAGGAGGAAGACACTGTTTGTTTGGTAAAAGAAGAGAGAACGAAAAAACTCAGTTGACAGGGACTGCTGAAGTGCAAAAGAAGGCCGTGGCAGAGAGCGCGGCCGAAGAACAGAAGAAGGCTGTGGCGGAGAATGCGGCCGAAGAACAAAAGAAGGCCGGGAAGCCCTGCGGGAACCGGGTGACGGCAGTGCTGAACCGCTATTCGTTACTGTTTCACATGCTTCTGGCGTGTGCGATCTGCTTTGTGATCGAGTGGATTTCAAGACATTCGTTCGTGGAGGCATGCGAGTTCGCGGTGGACCGGAATCTGGTATTTCTGTACAATTCTTTTCTTGTATGGGCGACATTGACGTTTGTCTACATAGTGAAACGCCGGACGGCCGCGCGGGTGCTGATCTGCGCGTTCTGGCTGTTTCTGGGTACAATCAATGGCTGCATTCTGGCAAAAAGAGTTTCCCCGTTTGGCTGGACGGATCTGAAAATGGTGGGCGATCTGTTTACCATGCAGAGTAATTATTTTTCGGATACGGAAGCCGCGATTGTGATCGGAGCCGTGGCGGCGGTGTGCGTGGGGCTCATTGTCCTGTGGATCAGGGGGCCGAAGTTTCAGGGGCGGACGCACCGTATCGCAGGGCTTGTTATGGTTGCGGCAGTGGCCATGATGGTGCCGCGCGTGACGGACGCGGCGAAGAGCAGCAATGTGCTGGCTTCTTATTTTGAAAATCTCGCGCAGGGCTACAAGGATTATGGCTTTATTTACAGTTTTTCTTCCAGTGCGCTCGACCAGGGTATGAGCATGCCTTCCGGTTACTCTGAGGAGGCGATACTGACCGTGTTGGAGCATATGAACGGCAGCACAAACAGTCAGGCGGACGTGGACACCGGGACAGACGTGGACGGTGAGGCGGATGTGGATACCGGGACGGACATGGACAGGCAGGCAGATGCGGATGACGGGGCAGATGCCTCTCTTGTAAAAACTGACGTCATAAAAACGACAGCCAGCGTTGAAGAAGCCACAGATGATGCGGAAGAAGATATGGCTGACACAGAGGCTTCAGAAGAAGCATCTGATTATGAGGACTGGGAATATCCGAACATCATCGTCATCCTTCTGGAATCCTTTATCAATCCGGATATGATCAATTTCCTTGAGACGAGCGAGGAAGCGGTGCCTTATTTTGAGTATCTGACGGAAACCTATACCTCCGGCTATCTGGAGGTGCCGGTCGTCGGGGCGGGTACGGCGAATACGGAGTTCGAGATCCTGACCGGCATGGGAATGCAGTTTTTCGGCCTGGGTGAGTATCCATACAAGACGATTTTGAAGGAGACAAACTGTGAAAGTATCGCCTCTGATCTGGCGACGCTCGGCTATGGCACGCATGTCGTACACAACAACGGCGGCAATTTTTACAGCCGCGCGAACGCCTTTTCCCAGATGGGATTTGACACGTTCACCAGCAAGGAGCTGATGGACATTCAGGAGTATACGCCGCTCGGCACCTGGCCCACTGATACGATTCTGATCGGGGAAGTGGAAAAATCGCTGGATTATACCCCTGACCAGCAGGATTTTGTCTATGTGATTACGGTGGGGAGCCATGGTGATTACCCGCAGTATGAGGTGATTGAAGATCCTGAGATCACGATCTCCGGCGTGGAGGACGAGGGGATGGCGTACGCGTGGGAGTACTATGTGAATATGCTCCACGAGGTCGATGAATTTATTGAAGAGCTGATAGAAATGCTTGAAGAGCGCGGTGAGCCGACCTATGTCGTGATGTTCGGCGACCATCTTCCCACCATGGATCTGACGGAGGAGGATATGTCGACGGGAAGCCTGTTTCTGACTCCCTACGCGACCTGGAATAACCTCGGGATGGAAAAAAATGACAGCAATATGACGTCCTACCAGCTTCTCGCGGACACGCTCGAAGAGCTGGGGTTAGGGGGCGTCGGCACCATGTTTTCGTTCCACCAGAGCCGGGATTCCTACGAGACCGAGGATGAATATATAGAAGCGATGGAGCTGCTCCAGTATGACATTCTTTACGGAGAGCATTATGTATATGGCGGCGAAAATCCGTATCCGGCT
Organism: Lachnospiraceae bacterium; assembly: GCA_021203145.1. Classification (GTDB taxonomy): domain Bacteria; phylum Bacillota; class Clostridia; order Lachnospirales; family Lachnospiraceae; genus Choladousia. The sequence continues at coordinate 23,303 of JAJQBS010000073.1, forward strand.
TCGGATCTGATCATGGGGACCGAGGAGGTGGAGATTCACCGGATTCTTGAGACGGACGATTACTACTATATTGTCGGGCAGAATTTTACGAAATGGAGCAAGGTATACGTCAACGGCGAGAAAATCAGCACCACCTATTATTCCTCTCACCTTCTCCGTGTGAAAAAGAGCAAGGTTCCCGATGGAACCAATACCATCGTGGTCAATCAGGTCGGCTCTTCCTCTACCATTTTCCGAAGCTCAAATGAGATGGAGCTGACTGTCGGCGAAGAAACAGAAGTGCAGGCGACAGAAGAAGCCGGTTAAAGAAACGAAGTACGGACATGAAATGCAGACTGCGCAGCCAAAATCGGCACCGTTTATGGCACTCATAGCCCGTTTGGCTGCATTAAGTTGTAGGCAGGCGGGCTTTTCTTCATGAATAGAAGCAGACGCATGAACTCGCTTCTCAAATTTGAGAAGCGAGATTTAAGGAGTGTTGTCGGCATGAAATGTTTACAAAATCTTTTCTCATCAACCTTGCATATTCCCATGTGATTGAGTATAATAAAGTAAGGAAATCGGAGAAATCACGGAACTACACTGTGGTTAATCTAATACAAAATAAGGAGTTGATAGTATGGAACTTGCAAAGATTACGTCAAAAGGGCAGATCACCATCCCGATTGCAATCCGCAGGATGCTCGGAGTGAAAGACGGTGATAAGGTGATGTTCGTCCAAGAGGGAAACAAGGTGGTTATGATGAATGCGTCTGTGGAGGCATTATTGGAAGTCCAGGAAGATTTCAAGGGCGTGGTTGACGATTTTGGAGTAGAGGATGAACAGCATGTCGTGGATATGGTTAAGGAAATTCGTGCAGAAAGAAGCGGTAATTACATATGCGAATAATGCTGGATACAAATGTGCTGGCCTCGATGGCGTTGTTTAGGAGGACATATGTGCAAGGCACTTGAGGATATGGTAAGAGAGACAGCAAGAAACACTGCGTTAAATGTGATTAAAGAGGCTTCCTGTGAATGTGCGATTAGAGCGGCTCGTCATTTTGGCGCGAATGAAGAAGAGATTCTTGAATATATTATGGGAAAATATGATCTCTCAAAAGAAGAGACTGAGGGGTATATGTCAGGGGAAAACTATAGATTACTTACTGGGAGGGTATCGGAATGAATGACGAGACAGCTATAATTGCAGGGGAAGAAGTGGACAAATTGTTTGATTCATTGCAAGAAGGATGGCAATACATTCCTGCTATTGAGGCAGCAAGGCATTTTGGGGCAGAAGAACCAGAAATAGTAGCCTATCTTGTTGAAGAATTTCATATAACAAAAGAGAAAGCGGAAAGCTATGTCAAGAACAATCAATAGGAAAAACATGATTGGAAATTGATACTAATGAGTATAAGCAAAACGGGGGTTTAAAAATGGAGATCGGCAGAGAAACGTATTACAGGGCTTTGGATGGCGCCAGGCAGGAAGGGGTAAGCCAGGCTTTATTATTGATCTCTGCTAAGATGGATGGTGGAGATGCGGATAAAATTTCACTATTACTAACCGATCCTGGCCTGAGAAGTGAAATGTTTAAAAAGTACCGACTGACTCGCTGGAAGAGAGACCTGAGCTATCGAGTTAAAGTTTTCTGCCCTGAGTGTAAGGAGGAACACAATTATTATATTATCCAGATTGATGAGGACGAGCAGGATACAGTTGAGGAGTTTTATAGAACGAATGCGAGCTGTTCCTCTCTCCGGATGTTACTTGAAGGAAAATTCCCGTTGCGGTTGAAACGTAGTTTTTTATGTCCATGTTGTGGAGCCGAATTTGAGGCTGTTATCCCGATCACTCGTGAAGATTATTTGGGGCGAAAAACAGGTGCTATGAGGGATGATAATGTGCTACAGGCATGGTAATTTTTGATGTAACATTGCACATATCAATCAGCTATATTCGAATATCTACATGAAATGTTAACATATAATTTTATGAATTCGGATTGATGTGCCGGGAACACTATGGTATCATATTTAATAAACAGGGATTGTTTGTGATCAAGCTAATCAGAAAGGCGGTGGTTATGCGTTGAAAATTTACTTGGATTGCTGCTGTTATAACAGACCATTTGATGATCAAACGCAGGAAAGAATCTATCAGGAAACGCAGATTATCATGGGAATACTTAGAGGATGCCAATCAGGAAACTATGAGATTATTGGAAGCTCTGCGCTGAGCATGGAGATTGACCGTATTGGTGACCCGGCAAAAAGGCAATGTGTAAGCGACTTGTATACGTTAGCTGATTCATATGTGAATTTTGATGAGAGCATTGAAGTGAGAGCAAAAGAGATAGCTTCACAATCGAAAATAAGAACGTATGACAGTTCTCATATCGCCCTTGCGGAAAAAGCTGGAGTTGATGTAATGATAACCACAGATGACAAGTTGGAAAGAATGGCGTCGCATTTGCAGCTTAATGTTGAAGCTGTAAACCCATTTAAATTTTTGATTCAATATATGTATGGAGGTGAGCAGGAATGATACAGGTGAATTTGAATAATCCGATTGAGGTTAGAACCTAAAAGTCGGGAAACCTGCACTCAAATCCCCTGCCGCCGGGGATTCCTC
>JAJQBS010000063.1 GCA_021203145.1 Lachnospiraceae bacterium
TATTTGAACTAAATTATTTTAAACCAATACTATTTCAAATTAAAAAACTGCAGAGAATGTATTTTAGAGATTTTTGCGAAATAGCAGAGAAAGTAGAAAACAGGTACGCAGGGAAGGAGCCATAGCATGTTTTTAGCCAGAGAGCGGGAACTGGACAGTCTGAATGAACTGTACCACCGTTCCGGATTTCGAATGACGATTTTATATGGAAGAAGACGTATCGGAAAATCCACACTGATCGCGGAATTCATTAAGGATAAAAAGGCGATCTTTTACACAGCGACAAAAGTGGGAAAGGAGAGAAATCTCGAACTGTTTTCTGAGCAGGTGGTCTCTGTGTTGGATCCTGCTTATGCACAGGCCCGTTTTTCCTCCGCCGAAGCGGTGTTTGATTTTATGACACAGAAAATGGGAAAGGAACCTCTGATCCTCGTGATTGACGAGTTTCCCTACTGGGCGGAAAAAGACGAGGCGCTGCTTACCATCCTTCAAAAATACATTGATACCCAGTGGGCGGATCGGAACCTGATGGTGATTTTGTGCGGCTCCGCCCTCAGCTTTATGGAAAAGAAGGTGCTCAGTGAAAAAAGCCCCCTGTTTGGGAGAAGGACCTCTCAGATTCGCCTGGAAGCCTTTTCTTATAAAGACTCGGCTCTTTTTGTCCCGGATTATTCACCGGAGGAAAAGGCCATCTGCTATGGGATTACGGGCGGAGTCGCCAAATATCTGTCCATGATCGACGCAAGCAAAAGCCTGGATGACAACATTAAGCGCCTTTTTTTCCGCACAGATGGTTATCTGTATGATGAAACTAGAAATTTCCTCGTACAGGAGCTTGCGGATGTCACGTTGGTGAATAATATTATTGAACAGGTAGCATCCGGCGTGAATACAGTAAACGAAATCTCCCAGAAAATCGGTGAAAACGCTTCTACGGTTCTCTATTCGCTTGAACGCCTGATGGAGATTGACCTGATCGAGAAACGGAACTGCATGACGGAAGAAAAAAACCGAAAGAAGACTCAATATGTGTTAAAGGATCATATGTTTAAATTCTGGTATCGGTTCATTCCCAGAGCGGCCAGTGTGATCGAGATCGGCCATGGCGATCTTTACTATGAAAATGCTGTGAAGCCATATCTGCATGCCTTTATGGGGAGCGTGTTTGAGGATATGTGCCGCAGCTATACGTTGGAACAAGGAGTGTTGGGAACTTACGGCAGTTTTCTTACAAATGTGGGCACCTGGTGGGGAATGGAGGACTTTTCGGATGCTGACGGTCAGAAGCACCGGCAGAGTGCTGACATTGATGTTGTAGCTGTTTCAGAGCTGGATAAGACTGCAGTGATCGGGGAATGTAAATTTGAAAACGAAAAGATTGATAAGGGTGTATATGAAACGCTTATTCGCCGTGCTTCTCTGATCAGCGGAAAATACCGGGTCGTAAAATACCTTTTCTTTTCACTGCATGGTTACTCGGACTGGGTCGCAGACAGGAAGGACGACCAGGTGGTTTTGCTGTCGCTGGAGGATTTGTACCGGTAGAAAATATAAAGAAAAAAGCCTTCCGGAAGATTTCTTGCTGAAGCTAAGAATTATCTGATGCAAAAAAGTGTCTGATCTCAGAAATAAAACTGGAAAGCTCGGCCGAAAGTTATCTTGCTGCAAAAATGCAGTGACGATAGTAATCGGTCGGGCTTCTTTTTTATGTGTTTCCGCGTACCTGAAGGTGAACCACGGGATCTGAGTCAGGAAACTGGCGAGGTAAGTTCTGTGTTTTTACAGTTACAACGGAAAAGAGAAAACAGAAGATTATGAGTAGCTCTCTGTGAATAAAGCAACCCATGAATAAACATGTCCGAAAACATCGAAAAAAATGCAGGGGAAGCTCGGATAATTTCTGAAAAAAACAGGGAGACAAAAGCTGTCAGGGGTGCTACAATAGAAAAATCTAAGTGTGAAAAAAGAGCGGAATCGCGGGCTGCTTTGAGCTTCCGGGAACGCTCAAAATACGGAATGGAGGATCAGATTATGGCATTGATTCAGGTTAATTTTCTTTCAAAATCTCTGATGAGGACGGTTCCGATTCAGGTGATTTTACCGGTAGACAAGCTGACGTTTCCCGGCATGCCGCAGCGGATGGAAACGCCCCCTCGCGATGCTTCGGCGGCAGGTCGCGCCTGCATTGAGAGAAATGCTTCGCATTTGGCAGGCGCTGAAGAAAAGCCATTCAAGACTTTGTATCTGCTGCACGGAATTTTTGGTAATTACACGGATTGGGTGAGCGGCACGAACATCCAGCGCTGGGCGGAGGAGAAAAATCTGGCGGTGGTGATGCCGTCCGGTGAGAATGCTTTTTATGTCGATCGCCCGGCGGAGAATAATTTTTATGGGGAGTTCATCGGACAGGAGCTGGTGGAGATTACCAGGAAAATGTTCCCACTCTCCAGAAAGAGGGAGGATACCTTTATCGCGGGACTTTCCATGGGAGGATATGGCGCGCTGCGAAACGGGCTGAAATACCATGAGACCTTCGGCTGCATCGCAGGTCTTTCAAGCGCGATGATTGCTGACGGCATTGAGAAACGCACGGATGATACGCCTGTTTTCATAGAGAGCAGAAGCTTTGCGGAGAGCATTTTTGGAAACCTGGATGAGCTGGCCGAGAGCGATAAAAATCCCGCATTTCTGGCAAAGAAGCTGGCGAAAGAAGGAGCCGGTATACCGGCGATTTATCTCACCTGCGGAACCAGTGATTCGCTGCTGGAGCCGAACCGGAAGTTTGTGAAGCTTCTGGAGAGCCTGGACATCCCGGTGACGTACGTAGAGGGCGAGGGCGCCCATGAGTGGGACTTCTGGAACCGCTCGATTAAAAAGGTACTGGACTGGCTGCCGCTGGAAGAGGATGCGATGGGGATTAACAGTGGGAATGTAGGCAGTGTCTGAGAGGGGGATTATATCTATGGAATTCAAAAATCAGCGTAACCCGATTTTGCCATTGCAGCATCATGTGCCGGACAGTGAGGCGCATGTGATGCCGGACGGAAAGCTTTACATTTATGGAAGCTACGATGACCGGGAGGATGTTTATTGCAGCGAGAAATACCATGTGGTTTCTACGCCGGATATGGAACACTGGACGGTACATGACGTTTCTTTAAAAGGGCAGGAGATCCCGTGGTTTAACGACCCGGACGCGCCGAAATATCCGGGGATTGACTGGAGCCATCCGACGCCCTTTATCCGGAAAATGCTGGAGAGCATGCCGGAGGATAAGGAAAAATTTGAAAAAGAGGATGAAGGCCCGAAGCCGGCGCTTCTCTTTGCGCCCGACTGCGCGTACCGCGACGGGAAGTATTATCTTTATTTCTGTATGCCGGATGACAGCGAAGGTGTGGCCGTCTCGGACCGCCCGGAAGGCCCGTTTAAAAATCCGGTACAGCTGCCCTGCGGCGGGATTGACCCGGCGATTTTCATCGACGACGACGGGCAGGCTTACTTCTATTGGGGACAGCTTTTTTCGCACGGAGTGCGGATGAATGCAGACATGGTCTCGTTTGACGAGGCGCAGATCGTGAATGATCTGGTGACTGAGGAGGAGCATTTCTTCCACGAAGGCTCTTTCATGCGGAAAATTGGTGATACCTACTACTATGTTTACGCTGACATGGAGTGTGGGAAACCGACCTCTCTGGGATATTCCACGAGCAAATCTCCGATGGGGCCGTTTACCTATCAGGGAATTATCATTGACAATGATGGCTGCGATCCGGCGAGTTGGAACAACCACGGTTCCATCGAGTGTGTGGACGGGCAGTGGTATGTATTTTATCACAGGTGCAGCCGCGGCGTGCAGGAGCACCGGCGCCTCTGTATTGAAAAGATCACTGTCCTCCCGGATGGCACAATTCCGGAGGTAAAGATGACCTCTCAGGGCGTAGGAGATCCTTTTGCCCCGGGTGAGACCATCATGGGATACCAGGCATGCGGCCTGAAGGGAAGCGTATACATCGGACTGGAGGAAACAGAAGCGGCGGCGGCTGCGGAGCCGGGATCTGATTGCGGGGAGAAATGCATGAAGAATTCTGCGGAAACCTTGTCGGGCGCGGGTGAAAGCGATGGAGAGAAGCAAATCCCGGATGAAAAGCTGACAAACATTTCTGACGGTGATGAGATGACATTCCGCTATGTAAAGAGTGAGAAAGACTGGACCGGTATTCGTATGACATGCGTTGGAAGCGGCGTGATTGAGGTTCTTATGAATGGAAAATCTGCCGGGACGGTCAAGATCGCCGACAAACCGGAGCAGACGGATTCCGCGAAAATCGGAAATCCGCAGAGCCGGATCTTTTCAACGGAAGCTCCGATAGCAATGCCTGCCGGAGAGTATGAGCTCGTGCTCAAAGCGGTAAAGAGCGATGGACTGGAGATCATGGAGCTTGCGTTGGTGTAGCTGGTTGCGGATCGCCGCGCCGTTTGTGCGGGTGATCGGAGATGCCGCAAAGGTTTCTACCATTACAAAAGCTGAGTACTGGGGTTATCATGTGGCATTGGATATCTGGATAGAACGGAAAAATGTTTCAGGTTGCAAAAATCTTTCCTGATTTTAAAATCGTGTATTGATTAATCATCATCGGCATGGTAATATGGGGCAGAAAAGTGTATCAAGTTGCAAAAATCTTCCCTGAGGAGCATCTATATGGAAATTCGCAGAGACTTCTACCTGAATAAATTAGTAAAGAGAAAAAACAATGGTCTGATTAAGGTAATCACCGGCATTCGCAGATGTGGAAAGTCTTATCTGCTGAATACTATTTTTTATCGTTATTTGCTGGAATCCGGCATTCAATCGGATCATATTATCCGCTTTGCTTTTGACTCCGCGGACGACCTGTATTTGCTTGGAGAAAGCCTTATTAAGATTGAAAAACAAAAGCGTGGCGTTGATCCGGAGAAATTTATGGCATATATTCGCTCCATGATTACGGATGATGGTATGTACTATCTGCTCCTGGATGAAGTGCAGCTTATGGATTGCTTTGAGTCTGTGTTGAATGGATATTTGCGTAAAGAAAATATGGACGTATTCGTAACCGGAAGTAATGCAAAGTTCCTGTCAAAAGATATAGTGACGGAGTTTGCCGGACGCGGCGATGAAGTTCATATGTATCCGCTGAGTTTTGCGGAATTTATGTCTGTATATAAGGGTGATAAGTATACGGGATTGTCAGAATACATGCTTTATGGCGGGATTCCCCTTGTAGTGCTTCGCGAAGGAGCTGATAATAAAGCTGCGGTATTGCAGAATTTGCTTAGTGAAATTTATGTCCGGGACATCTATAAACGAAATCGTATTAAAAATATTGGAGAACTGGAAGATCTTTTGAATATTCTTTCCTCTGCAATTGGTTCTTTGACGAACCCGGAGAAGCTGAAAAATACGTTCAGGTCGGTAAAGAAGTCTAAAATCACTGCCAAAACAATAAAGAAATATCTGGATTGCTTTGAAGATTCGTTCCTGATTGAATCGGCATTAAGATATGATATTAGAGGGAAGGCCTATATTGAAACCCCAAAGAAATATTATTTCTCTGATCTTGGGCTTCGCAACGCAAGAATTAATTTCCGTCAATTCGAGCAGACTCATTCGATGGAGAATGTGATTTATAACGAATTGCGTATGCGAGGCTACCGTGTAGATGTTGGAGTTGTAACAATTGCAGAGAAAGACCGGGAAGGGAAGGTAGTGCGCAAACAACTGGAAATTGATTTCGTATGTAATCTTGGCTCTGCCAGATTTTATATTCAGTCCGCGTATTCCCTGCCTGATGAAGAAAAACGTTCGCAGGAAGTTAGACCATTCAGAAAAATTGACGATTCTTTTAAGAAGATCGTTATTACGAAAGATATTGTGCAGCCATATTATGATGACTATGGCATTCTGACTGTGAATATTTATGATTTCCTTCTTGAACCGGAGATTCTTGAAAAATGACCTGCTAACTGCGAAGATACGGAATAGTTACAAAATTGTTTACATTTGTGCTGAATGTAATCACACCGATTGTACTCTCTGCTTTGGGAATGATGATGCTAAAGATCGCAAAGTGGGAAAAAATTGAGGAAGCAATGCAGAGTTATCCTGGATGAGATTGGAGGGGAATAAAAAATTTGTCTATGGGCTGGCCAGAGAGGGAGCGCGTGCGAGAGAATACGAGGATGCTCTTCTCTGGCTGAAGGACAGCGGACTGATTCGAAAAATAAGCCGGGTATCCGGATGAAGGAATGATTAATCTGCCGCTTTACCTTCTGTGGAACTGTAAGGCTATGATGAATGATGAATTATGTAGATGAAATATCAGGTTCCAGAGGGGATGCTGGCAGGCGATTTCCTGCAAATGCTGATTGATGACGACGAAAGGACATGAGAGGATATGAAAGTCGTAGTTGCGATGGATTCGTTTAAAGGCAGCATGAGTTCAATGGAAGCCGGAGAAGCCGCGCGCGAGGGCATCGACGCATTTTTCCCGATTGTTCGCGGGGTGACGACGCCAGAGGAGGCTATGAACCGTGAGACGGCAAAGAAAAACATGAGCCTTGCAGTCGAGCAGGTGTTCCGGCTGCTGAAATTTTAAAGGATATCATCTGAGTATCTGCTTCGGCGGGTGCTCTTTTTTACCTTCGTCTCCTGCTATGTTTGCCGGATTTGTTTTTAAAAATCCTTCTTGCCTTGCAAGAACCCTGTAATTGTGTTATCTTATGAGAAGCAAAAGTTACTGTTCACAACCCGACCACGCACTTGCTGCGTGGTCAGGGGCAAAAACGTTTATGGCTGTCTGTGATCCATGAAAGGAGGGCGCCGGATGGGAATGTGGGTAAATCTTGGAAATGAGGCCTTTCGCCTGATCCGGAATGATTGCTATGTGGATAAGACCGGGCTGATTGATTATATGAACAGTCTGATCGGCACGTCTCGTCCGCTGGTGTGCTTTGCCAGGCCCAGGCGCTTCGGTAAATCTTTTTCAGCAAGAATGCTGGCCGCTTATTATGATAAAAGCTGCCAGTCCGAAGAACTATTTCAGGGACTTGAAATATCGCGAAAAAAATCTTTTCATGAATATCTGAATCAGTTTCATGTGATCTATATTGATATGACCTGGTTTTTGTCAACCGTTAAGGATAAAAAGAGGATTGTTGATGTACTGCAAACCAGCGTGACAGGGGAACTAAAAGTATTATTTCCAGGTGCGGTTCGGGAAGAGGAAAGCTCTTTGCCGCAGGCGTTGGTTGCTATCAGCCAGACGTATGGGGAAAAATTTTTTATTATCATTGATGAATACGATGCGTTATTCCGTGAAGAAAAGGATGACAAGATCCTGCAGATGGAGTTTATCCAGTTTTTGAGAGCCATGTTTAAAAGTGGCCCGGCCATGCAGTCGGCGATCGCCGGAGCCTTTATGACAGGGATTCTCCCGGTAAAAAAATATGGAAGCGAGTCAGCTGTTTCCGATTTTCGGGAATATACGATGACAAGTCCCGCGAAGCTGGCAAGATATATTGGATTTACTGAGCGGGAAGTGAAGAGACTTTGCAGGAAATTTCGTATGGATTTTGAGACTGTCAGCGCATGGTACGATGGTTATTCGTTTAGCCGTACAGGACATGTGTATTGCCCGAATTCTGTCATGAATGCGATGCAGGATGAGGAAATTCAGAATTACTGGACGAAAACGGAATCCTTTGAAAGCCTGAAAAGATATATCGATGAGAATTATGATGGATTAAAGGACGCAATCGTGCTGATGCTGGGCGGACAAAGGGTAAAAATTGATATCAGTACATTTCAAAATGATATTACTTCCTTTGGAAATAAGGATGATGTTCTGACCTTGCTTGTCTATCTGGGCTATCTGGCTTATGATCAGGGGAAAAAGGAAGTATACATTCCAAACCGTGAGGTGGCGGAGGTGTTTCAGTCGGCGACAAAGGGTGGGAAATGGACAGCGGTAGAAGAGGCAATTAATGAGTCTGAAAAGCTGCTTGACGCTACGATCCGGTGTGACAGCGAGACTGTGGCTTCATCGCTGGAGCTGGTGCATGCAGAATGTGCATCTGTGCTGAAATACAATGATGAAAATTCACTTGCGTGTGCGATTTACATCGCTTACTATACAGCCAGAAATTACTATATGATTATTAGAGAATTACCTTCCGGAAAGGGCTTTGCGGACTATGCATTTATCCCTCGGCACGGCACGGATAAACCGGCTATGATTATCGAACTGAAATATGATAAGAATGCGGATACTGCGATCAGTCAGATTCATGACAATCGTTATGATGGCGCGTTAAAAGATTATTTTGGGGAAAAGCTGCTGGTGGGGATTGATTATAACAGAGATGCAAAAGGAAAGAATGCGAAAAAACACAGCTGCGTGATTGAAAAGGCGAAATGATTTCATGGGAATAAAAATAAGGGGAAATGTAGTATGGATTTTTTTCCGGAAGAGAAAAACAGAAAGAAGGAAGACCGCAGCTCTGCGGCCGGAGAGACCATGACTGAGCCGGTGGATACTTGTCTGGATGCAGAACCGGAAGAACCGGTGAACCATCGATCGGATGCGGGATCGGAGGAGTCAGTGCATGATCGACCGGATGTTGCGGAACCTGAAGAGCCAGTGAATGATCGACTGGATGCAGAACTGGAGGAGCCAGTAGATAATCGACCGGACGCAGAACCGGAGGGATCTGTTGATAAGCGCTTAGACATAGAGGCGGAAAATCCAGTGGACGAACAGCCAGAAGCGGAATTGGAAAATCCAGCGGACGAACGGCCAGAAGCGGAGTTGGAAAATCCTGCAGACATTCGTTCAGATGCGGGGCCGGATGCTCATGCGGATATCGAGGACGAGCAGCAGCTCATCGAGGCTCTGGAAAAGCGCGGACGCAGGCGGTTCCTCAACGGCATGCTGTTTGGCTTTGTGCTGGGGATCGCGGCGGTGATTGCGGCGGCTTACGGGCCGGGTGTGATCCGGAGGCTGACCGGACGGGGCAATCCCGGAGCGGAGGTACTGACCCAGAGCAGTACGTTTACGAAGCTTGCCGAGGTGCAGGAGCTGATCGAGGCCTATTATCTGAACGAGGTGGACGGTGATTACCTGGAGGCGTATCTGTTTAAGGGGATTGCCGCCGGCCTGGATGACGCGTACGCGAATTACTATACGGCCGAGGAGCTATCTTCGGTGATGGATTCGACGAAGGGCGAATACTATGGGATCGGCGCGACGATCGGTACGGATACCGAGACCGGGGAATTTTATGTCGGGGAGGTTTATGAGGGCGGCCCGGCGGAGGAGGGCGGCCTGCAGGTGGATGACCTGGTGCGCGCGGTTGACGGCGAGGCGGCTTCTGAGATGACCCTGACGGAGCTGGTGGCACTGATCAAGTCGAAGGATACTTTTACAATGACGGTCTACCGTCCTTCGGAAGATGCGGAGGTGGAGCTTACGATCACCTGCGCGGATGTGATACCGACCTACGTGACATATGAGATGCTGGAGGGCACCATCGGATATCTTTCTCTGACGGAGTTTACGCAGAGCGCGGTGGATCAGTTCCAGGAGGCCGTGGAGGATCTGAACAGCCAGGGCATGGAGAGCCTGATCGTGGATCTGCGGGACAACCCGGGCGGCCTGCTTTCGGCGGTCTGCGATATTCTGGATATGATTTTGCCCGAGGACAGCCTGATCGTCTATACGGAGGATAAAAATGGCAACCGTGAGGAATATACAGCGGATGGCTCACAGAGCGTGACCTGCCAGGTGGCGGTACTGGTGAACGATGGCAGCGCGAGCGCCTCGGAGATTTTTGCGGGGGCGATTCAGGATTATGGAATCGGTCCGATCATCGGCACGCAGACCTATGGAAAAGGAGTCGTACAGAAAACCTACTCGCTGTCGGATGGCTCCGCATTCAAGATGACGGTGGAAAATTATTACACGCCGAACGGCCAGGAGATTGATGGGAACGGTATTACGCCGGACATTATCGTGGATGAGGATGATGTGGAAAGCACGTCGACGGATGATACGGAATCAGATGACGCGGTTCTTTTACGTGCACTTAAGGAGCTGGGAGCTGCGTGACGCAGCGTGAATTTATGCGTTTAAGGAGCCGGGAGCTGCGTGATGTTGAGTAATTGTGCGTTTAAGAAACTGGAAGCTGCTTGAAACGGAGCAGTTGCGTGTTTAAGGAACTGGGAGCTGCGTGACGTTGAGTGATATTTTGCGGAGATGAGGAAAAGATGGATAATCGGATTATTTTTCGGGGGATGCTGAGCGAGCTGAAGGCCGCTGCGGACGAAAGGGACGGCGTCCTGACTCGCGGGGAGGTACGCGAGGTGCTAAAGAGCATGCCGTTGGAAGAGGAGCATTTTCAATTAATTTATGAATACCTTGCGGAGCAGAATATTCGTGTGGTAGAATCAGGAGAAGATGCAAAAATGCAATCCGGCGTGTCCGATCCGGCTGACGGAGAGTCACAGATCCCGGACCGGCAGATTTCGCCGGAGGAGGAACCACAGTCAGAAGACCGCCTGAGCCTGTCCTTTTATCTGGAAGAGCTGGAAAAGCTCACCCCGGCTGACGACGCGGAGGAGATGCGCCTGATTGACCGCGCAAGGGCCGGTGACAGCGAGGCGAGGGAACGTCTGATCGGGATTTACCTTCCGCTGATTTGTACGATGGCGGAAGAATATGGCGAGGAAACGCTGCCGGGCGAGGATCTGATTCAGGAAGGGAATCTCGGGCTGCTTGCCGCCGTGGATTCGCTGGGCGAGTTTGACAGCGCGGCTGCCTGCCGCGCCTGGATGATTAACATGGCGCGCAAGGCGATGGAGGATGCCGTGAAGCAGGGTCAGGACGACCGCAGGATGGATGACGGCCTGCTTAGCCGGATCAATCATCTGAACGAGGCGGTGCACAATCTGGAGCGGGATCTCGGGCACAAGGTCTCCGCCGAAGAGGTGTCCGCGTATTTGGAGATGCCTCTGGAGGAGATCGAGGATCTGCTGCGCGTGGCGGGCGACCAGATCGACGCCGGATAATGGCCGGAGCATCAGCTGCAGCGCTGCGGTGCGCAGGATTTGCAGCGGCATCAGGCGCCAGATGACAGATGTACGAAGGAAGCGCGGAGGCACCGGATGGTTGCGGCACGAAGGAATCGCGGAGGCACCGGATGGTTGCGGCACGGAGGAATCGTGGCGGCACCGGTTGGCTGCAGCGCGGAGGAATCGCGGCGGCGCCGGCTGACAGCAGCGCGGAGAAATCGCTGAGGTGCCGGCTGGCTGCAGCGCGGAGGAATCGCTGAGGCGCCGGATGACCGTAGCACGAAGGAACCGCGAGACAGAAAACAATTATGTGCAATAAAACTCATCGGAGGGAATAAGAATGAAAAAGACAAAAATTATCTGTACCATGGGTCCTGCGTCGGATGACCGGGAGGTGATGAAGGCGCTGGCGCTTAACGGAATGGACATCGCGCGATTTAATTTCTCACATGGCACGCACAAGGAGCAGAAGGCCCGGTTTGACCAGCTCAAAAGTGTGCGTTCGGAGATTAAAAAGCCCATTGCGATTCTTCTCGACACAAAGGGACCGGAGATCCGCACGGGACTGCTGAAAAACGGCGGTCCGGTGATGCTTCAGACCGGGGCGGAGTTTACGCTGACCTCCGAGGAAATTGACGGAGACGAGACCAGAGTCAGCCAGACGTATCCGCAACTGCCTGAAGACGTAAAGCCGGGGAACCGGATCCTGATTGACGATGGGCTGATCGGGCTGAAGGTGAAGGAAATCAGCGGCACGGAGATTGTCTGTACTGTCGAAAACGGCGGCAGCCTCGGGCAGAGAAAGGGCGTGAATGTCCCGAATGTAAAGGTGAACCTTCCGGGGATTACCGATAAGGATCGTGAGGATATCATTTTCGGCATTGAGGAGGGCATTGATTTCGTTGCAGCTTCTTTTGTGCGAGACGCGGACGCGATCAAAGAGATCAAAGCGATACTGAAGGAGCACGGCGCGGATCATGTCGGCGTGATTGCGAAGATTGAAAACGCTGAGGGCATTGAGCATATCGACAAAATCATCCAGGCTGCGGACGGCGTCATGGTGGCGCGCGGCGATATGGGCGTGGAGATCCCCGCCTATGAGGTGCCGCATGTGCAGCGGATCATTGTTGAAAAATGTAATAAGAGATACAAGCCGGTCATCATCGCGACGCAGATGCTTGATTCGATGATCCGGAACCCGCGCCCTACCCGCGCGGAGGTGACAGATGTGGCGAACGCGATCCGCGAGGGCGCGGATGCGATCATGCTCTCCGGCGAGACCGCCGCGGGCAAATATCCGCTGGAAGCGCTGAAAATGATGACGCAGATCGCGGAGACAACGGAAGGATATAATCAGGACAAATTCCGCTCAAAGGAGTACCGTGGGCTGCGCGGGGATGTAAATGTATCGAACGCGGTCGGCATGGCGGCGATTTCGACGGCGATCAATATTCAGGCAGACTGCATCGTGACACCGACGATGACCGGACAGACGGCGCGCCTGATGTCCAATTTCCGCGCCCCTATCCCGATCTACGCGATTTCGCCGAACGACTGGGCGCTCAGGAGAATGCAGATTTACTGGGGCGTGACGTCGCTGCAGGGCTACGCGGAGGACACGACCGAGCACATCATTTCCCACGCGATGTACATCGTAAAGAGGGATGGCTACGTGAAGCCGGGCGACATGATTGTCCTTACGGCGGGCGACCCCGCGACCAACGAGGTAAAAGGAAAGGGTGCGATGACGAACATGATGCATGTCATCCAGGCAAAATAAACCTAAGAAAACCTTAATGTTTTTTTGGCATTATTTTAACAGCTTTCTGGTAGCCTGAAAACACATGTTTTATTTTTGGAAGAATAGAAAGCGGAAGAGAGGACGGATATGTACAACATTCTGGTATGTGACGATGAGAAGGAAATTGTGGACGCGATCGAGATCTATCTGACACAGGAGGGCTTCCGCGTGGTCAAGGCCTACGATGGGGAGCAGGCGCTTGCGATTCTGCGGGAGCAGGAGATCCATCTGCTGATCCTGGATCTGATGATGCCGAAGATGGACGGGATCCACGCGATCATGAAGATCCGCGAGGACTGCAGTATTCCGATTATCATCCTTTCGGCGAAGACGCAGGACACGGACAAGGTACTCGGCCTGAATCTGGGGGCGGACGACTACATCGCCAAGCCGTTCAATCCGCTGGAGCTGATCGCGCGCGTGAAATCGCAGATCCGGCGCTATACGAATTTTGGGGCGGCCTCTGAGACGGCGCCGTCGGAGCATGTCTTTTGGACCGGCAGTCTGGTGATTAACGACGACCGCAAGGAGGTCACAGTAGACGGCGAGACGGTGAAGCTGACCAGGATTGAGTATAATATTCTCCTGTTTCTCGTGAAAAATAAAGGCAAGGTCTTTTCCATCGACCAGATTTATGAGGAGATCTGGAAGGAGGAGGCGTTCGGCGCGGATAATACGGTCACCGTACATATCCGCCACATCCGGGAAAAAATTGAGATCGACCCGAAAAATCCGAAGTACCTCAAGGTAATCTGGGGGATTGGCTACAAAGTGGAGAATATCCAGTGAAAAATCTGATTTACAAAAAGCCCATCCGGGCATTTCTGATCCTGCTGGGGGCTGCCGCGGCCGGCGGCATTCTTTATTGCCTGGCGACCGTCAGCTTCTGGATGGAGGATTCCTTCAGCTTAAGCGAGCTTTCCAGAAGCTTTGAGACGTCCGATCTGTTTTTTCAGCAGGTGAATTCGATTCTTTCTAATAAAATACAGGGCCAGGATAATGCGCGCATGCTGGAAACGGATGGGGAGCTTGACCTTGCGAAGCAGATTGACATCCAGTCTTACGACACAGTTGGAAACACCGTTCAGGACATGAATACCACGTATCTTCTTGGGGATCTGCTGGAGTTTTATGAAAATGGGGGATGGCAGGCGCTTCATGACGCGATCGCGGCAGCCTCAGGCGACAGTACGCGGGATACCGGCGAGATCCTTGATGAGCAGTCTGATATTCTGGAGACCATCACGCCGGTGACAGGGATTACCCTCGCGGAATGCTCCCGCTGGTATTCGGATTCCGCGGGGTATGTCGAGGAAATGTACACAAAGCTGGATGAGGCCTGCGCAGATCTCTATGCCCGATACGTAGAATATACGACCGTGCAGGATGAGAGCTGGCTGGCGGAAGCGCCGTCCAACCTGCTCTACTATATAGAAAACACTTCAAACGGCGAAGTCTATACCAACATCAGCGCCGATTCGTATGAGGAAGCGGTCACCGCCGCAGAGGCGGAGGAAGCCTTCACCAGCCTTTACGAGGGCGAGCGCAGCTTCAATATTATGGTATCAAATCCGGACCGGATCCTGAATTCTGAAGCGGCGGAATGGTTTTTGCAGAAGCGCTTTGTAGGCACAAATGAGAAAATATATCTGGCGGTGGACACATCCTACCCGGTGAGCGACGAGCTGCAGACCTGGTCGGATTACTATGCGCAGAGAGAGACGATCGTCTGGAATGCCGGCATTGGAGGTGCGTTTAGCCTCCTGATTCTGCTATTTTGCTTTGGATGCTCGGCTGCCGCCGCCGGGAAAAAGGACGCCGGCTCCCCGCCCGGACTGCTGCGGGTCGACAGCGTTCCGACTGAGCTGGCGGCCGGACTGTACCTGATCGCCGCTATTTTTTACGCGCTGATCGCGTCCCAGTGGCAGCGCCTCTCCGGGATTCTTCCTGGGGGAGAAACGCTGCAGGAGGCGGTCGCGGCGGCCTCCGCGTGGCTGGTATTTCTCTCTGCGGCGCTGGCGTTTGTGCGGCGTTTTCGCGCGAAAACCCTTTGGTCGAATTCCGTTGTGCGCACGCTGATCTTTACCTGGCGCCAGGTGAATTCCTCGCGTGCAGCGTCCGGCCAGCTGATAGTGCAGTATATTGGATTCTTTGTCCTGAACCTTCTGTTCCTGATTTTCTTCGGGCGCAGCGGGCTGGTGCTGGTGGTGCTGCTGGATCTTGCCGTCCTGCTCTACCTGATGCGCGACATGGCCGGAAGACAGAGCATTTATGAGGGAATCCGCCAGCTCTCCCGGGGCGACCTGAATTACCGGATTGATACCCAGGCGCTGCAGGGAGAGTCGCGTAAAATGGCGGAGGCGGTCAATGAGATGGGGGAAAGCCTCTGCGGCGCGCTCGAAGCGATTGTGAAAAATGAGCGGCTGAAGGCGGAGCTGATCACAAATGTTTCCCATGACCTGAAGACTCCGCTCACCTCGATTGTGAATTATGTTGATCTTCTGAAGCGGGAGACTCTTCTGACGGAGCGGGCGCGGGGATATATTGAGGTACTCGACCAGAAATCGCAGCGGCTGAAGCAGCTGACGGAGGATCTTGTGGAGGCCAGCAAAATCAGTTCCGGTAATATTGAGCTGGAGATTGTGCGGCTGCAGGTACAGAGTATGCTGATGCAGGCATGCGGAGAGTTTGAAGAGCGGCTAAAAGAACACGGCCTGACAGTTGACTGGCAGCTGGAAAAGGAGCCGGCCTACATCATGGCGGACGGGCGGCAGCTCTGGCGTATCCTGGAAAATCTCCTGGGGAATATCTGCAAATACGCAAAAGAAGGGACGGAAGTCCGGATTACCTTAAGGCGGATCGATGGCAGCTCTTCCGATCAGCATGGCGCCGACGGCGCGGGAAGCATGGAACTGTCTGACAGGGAAGGATCACATTCCGCAGATGCGCCGGCTGCGGCAGGGAACCGACGAGATCTTCCCGGGAATGTGCCGACTGCGGCGAAGGGCAGCCGTGACCGCTCTGCACCGGCTGCGGCGCCTGAGATTATGATCGAGCTTCAGAACGTGTCCCGCGATAAGATCAACGTGGAGGTCGACGAGCTGACCGGGCGGTTTGTGCGGGGAGATTTAAGCCGCAGCACGGAGGGCAGCGGGCTGGGCCTGTCCATCGCGCAGAACCTGACCGAGCTGCTGGAAGGGCGCTTTGAGCTTGCCATGAGCGAGGGAATATTTGCCGCGCGCATGTACTTTCCGGAAGCGTAGAATGGCTTTCGCAGAATGGATTTTCCAGCTTGTCTAAAATTTTTGTGAAATTGAAACGCCATCCGTTGACATTCTTTTGAATTAGGCGTAAAGTTTCTTCAATATTACAGTATATTATATACGAAGGAATGCGAGGCGTACGATTTTTATGAGAAGAAAAATTTCAGACTTTTTTTCAAACTTTATGTCCGGCCGGTACGGCACGGATGACTTATCAAAATTTATGCTCGTGGTGTGCCTGATCCTGCTTGTGGTTAACATTTTTACGAGCCAGCCGGTCATTTATTTTCTCGCTCTTGTGCTGCTCGTCTGGAGCTATTTCCGGATGTTTTCGAGAAATTATGCGCAGCGCAGCGCCGAGAATGAGAAATACATGGATATCGTGCAGGGCATCCGGGGGCGCTTCGGCAAAGCAGAGCGGCGCGCGAAACAGTCAAAGGATTTCCATATTTATAAATGCCCGTCCTGCGGACAGAAGATCCGTGTACCGCGCGGAAAAGGAAAGATCTGCATTACCTGCCCGAAATGCCGGAAAGAATTTCAGAAGAGAAGCTGATGGCCTATGTTTGGATATATTTATGTAAATGAGCAGGAGCTGAAGCTGAGGGAGTACACAACCTACCGCAGCTTCTACTGCGGACTGTGCCAGGAGCTGCACCGCCGCTACGGCAGGAGGGCACAGCTGGTGCTGAATTATGACACGACCTTTCTTGCGATCCTGCTGACCGGCCTTTATGAGCCGGAGACGCTTTTCGAAGAGAAACGCTGCCTGCTTCATCCGGTGCACAAGCACTCGATGGCGGAAAATGACGCGATCGGCTATGCGGCGGATATGTGTGTGCTGCTGGCGTATCAGAAGGCCCAGGATGACTGGGAGGATGAACGGAAGGTATCCGGGCGGACACTTTCCGCTCTGCTGAAATCCTCTTATGAGAAAATTGCGGCCGAGTATCCGAGACAATCGAAGGCGGTTGAGGAAAATATCTGCCTGCTGCACGAGACAGAGAGCGCCTGGCGCGATGGGAAGGCGACTTCCGGCACCACGACAGATCTGGACTATGTGGCGGGGCTTACCGGGAATTTCCTGGCAGAGCTGTTTGTCTGGAAGGACGATCTCTGGCAGGATGACCTGCGGCAGATCGGTTTTTACCTGGGGAAATTTGTCTATCTGATGGATGCGCTGGAAGACATCGACAAAGACCGCAGGCGCGGGAATTATAATATATTTACGGCAATCGGCAGTCCATCGGATCCTCTGAATGAAGAAACACAGAAAATCCTGGCCGGGATGATGACGGAGGCGTCGCGTGCGTTCGAGCGGCTGCCGGTTCTGGAGTATGCGCCGATTATCCGCAATATCCTGTATTCCGGCGTCTGGTGCAAATATTCGGCATTGCAGGAAAAAGCCGGGCGGCGAAGCAACAAAGGCGGCAGCCGTGATGAATGACAGGGCGTACGGCAGTTTCGAGAGGGAACCGCGGCGCTGGAGGAGAATATGAAAGATCCATATGAGGTTCTGGGGGTTTCGAGGAATGCTTCTGAGGAGGAAGTAAAAAAGGCCTATCGCAGGCTGAGCCGACAATATCATCCGGACGCGAATATTAACAATCCGAATAAAGCACAGGCCGAGGAGAAATTCAAGGAAGTGCAGCAGGCTTATCAGCAGATCATGTATGACAAGGAGCATGGGGAAGGCAGCTATGAGGCAAAGCAGAGCGGTGGCCGCTCATCTTCGTCGTCTTCCGGCAGCTATGGCGGCGGGTACGGAGGCTATGGTGGCGGGTACGGCGGCTATGGCAGATATGGGAGCTACGGCGGCGGCAGCTCCGGCTCCTCCTCTGCGAATGACGATCCGCATCTGCGTGCTGCGGAGAATTATATCCGCAGCAATCATTATGACGAAGCAATCAATGTGCTGAACGGGATTTCCAACCGTACCGCGCGCTGGTATTACCTGAGTGCGCTGGCGAATTCCGGCCGGGGGAATAATGTCCTGGCTCTCGATCATGCGCAGAAGGCCGTACAGATGGAGCCGAACAATCTGCAGTACCGCCAGCTTCTCTCCGAAATGGAAGGCGGGGGACGGTGGTATCAGTCGATGGGCGAGGAATACGGGAATCCCATGTCGCATGCCAATAATTATTGTACGAGATTGTGCATGGCCTGGCTGGTCTGCAGCTGCTGCTGCGGAGGCGGGGGCGGCATGCGCATGGGCGTACCAATCATGTGCTGTTAAAGCCCCGGGCAGCAGCAGACACAGGACGCGATAAGCGGCATATAGCCTGCGGTCTGCAGCCCGGAAGATGAAATGCAGCAGCAAAATAACCAGGTAGACCGATTTTTGATGTGCACAGGAAACGCCCGGCGAAGCATTGGCGTAACGCTTTGCCGGGCGGGCTTTTCGGAAGATTACAGTGCGGACGTGCAGTTCGGGCACTTCGAAGCATCCTTATGTATTTCGGACTTGCAGAAGGGGCAGATCTTGGTCGTAGCCTCCGGCTCGGGAGCAGGCTTGTGGAGCTTGTTGATCGCCTTGATTACGAAGAAGATCACCAGCGCGGTCAGAAGAAATTCCACAACCATCTGGATGAAATTGCCGTATGCGATGACGGAAGCGCCCGCCTCCTGCGCGGCGGCCAGCGTGGAGTAGCTGTTTCCGTCGAGAGGCAGCATCAGGTCTGTAAAATTGATACGTCCGGTCAGCAGCGTGACTACCGGCATCACGATGTCGTTCACCAGGGAATTGACAATATTGCTGAAGGCCGCGCCTATGATTACGCCGACAGCCATGTCGATGACATTGCCTCGCATGATAAAGGCTTTGAACTCGTCTACCATTTTGCTCATTTCTTTTTCCTCCTGTTGTTAGATTCAAAAATATTACAGGAATTATAGCATAGCTCTGACGAAAAAACTATGGTATACTATTAAAAATTTTATTTTTTTACGCGTTTTTTTACGTGCATCCATCGTGGGGAGGGGGAGTATCTGATGCGTTTTATGCATATTGCGGACGTGCATCTGGGAGCCGCGCCGGATCACGGCTATGTCTGGTCAAAGGACCGGGGGCGGGAGCTGTGGGAGACCTTCCGGCAGTGTATTGCGGATGCAAATGAAAAGAAAGTGGATTTATTGCTGATCGCCGGGGATTTGTTCCATCGTCAGCCGGAACCACGTGAGCTGAAGGAAGTAAATTATCTGTTTTCCACACTGCCTAATACGGCAGTGGCGCTGATCGCGGGCAACCATGATTACCTGGCGCCGGGATCGCCGTACCAGGACTATCCGTGGAATGAGAATGTGGTATGCCTGTTTTCCGGGGAATGCGAGCGTGTGCGCCTGCCGGATCTGAAAACGGAGATTTATGGCTTCAGCTATCATCAGCAGGAGATTCCGGCACCACTTTATGATAATCTGGCCGCGGAGAAAAGTGATTATTTTAAGATTCTGCTCGCGCACGGGGGCGATGCGCGGCATATTCCGTTGGACCGCGAGAAGCTCGGGAAGGCCGGATTTGACTACATCGCGCTTGGACATATCCACAAACCTCAGGTGTTTATCCGGAACCTTGCCATGTATGCGGGCGCATTGGAGCCGATTGACCGCGACGACACGGGGCCACACGGTTATATTATAGGAGAGGTGCAGCGCAAAAAGGTAAAGCTCTCCTTTGTGGAAAAGGCCAGGCGGCAGTACCGGAAGGAGGAGGTACTGGTGACCGAGGAGGATACGGCGTTTTCTGTGCGCGAGAAGATTGCGGAGACTGTGCGCTTAAAGGGCAGTCAGGACACGTACCAGATCACGCTCACCGGGTTCCGCCACCCCAGATTTCGCCCGGATGTCGGGGAGTATTTAAAATGCGGCCGGATCCTGGAGGTCGCAGACCGCACAGCTCCGGCATTTCATGTGGAGGAATTGCGGCAGAGGTACCGGGGGCAGATGATCGGCAACTATATCGACAGCTTCGGAAGTGAGCCGAAAAATCTCATCGAACAGAAAGCGCTTACCTACGGGCTGGAGGCGCTGCTGTATCCGGAAGACCGCTGAAGGCAGTGGTCGCCGCTTCCTGGGATGCTGCTGTATCCGGAAGAGTGCAAAAGGCGACGGATGCCTTTTTCGGAAGCATTGATTCCGCAGGATCGCTGAAGCTGGCGGACGCCTTTTGACTGCCTGAGAGAAGAACAGCGAAAAATGCAGGGGAGAAGGGGAAGTATGGAAATACAGGAGCTGATTTTAAAGAAATATGGGAAGTTTTCGGATCACCATATCACATTCCGCCCGGGAATCAACATTATCTACGGAGGAAATGAGACGGGAAAAACGACGATCCATTCCTTTATCCGTGCAATGTTTTTCGGCCTGAGCCGCGGGCGCGGGCGCGCCACGAAGATGGACGAATATCAGATCCGGCAGCCCTGGGATTCGCCGGGGGCGTTTCTGGGAAGTATGCGCATAGCGGAGAATGGGGACGTCTATCGGATCGATCGCTGCTTTGACCGGAGCGCGAAGCCGCTGAGCCTCGTATGCGAGACCAGGATTGTGGAATCGCAGCATCCGCAGGAGGATCTGGACGCTCTGCTTGGCGGCATCAGCGAGGCGGCGTTTGTGAACTCCGTATTTATACCGCAGGCGAGCTGCGAGACGGACGAGGCGCTCGCCGAGGAGTTGAGACGCTACATGGTCAACAGCGGCAGCTCCATGGACAGCGAAATCGACGTGTCCCGGGCGCTGCAGTCACTGCGCAAAAGAAAACGGCAGTACGAGCAGCAGAAAAAAAAGGAAGATGCGGCGCTAGAGGAAGAGATTTCCAAAAAACAGGGCCGCGCGGACGCGGTCCGCAGTGAGCTGGAACGACTGCGGGCCCAGGCGGAAGCCTGCCAGAGCGGAAGGACGGGCAGACGCGGCGGCGCAGGCCGGGGAGGGACGGCCGACAGATACCAGGAAGCAGGCTATGGCGGGGCAGCAGGCGGATACCAGGAAGCAGGCTATGGCGGGGCAGCAGGCGAATACCGCGAGGCGGGTCATAACAGCAGAGCCGGGGAAGCGGCGCTTCCCGGAATGGAAGAACCGCCAGAGAGAGCCGGTAATGAAGAAAAGGGCGTGTCCCCGGCGATGCGCGCCCTGCTCACCGCCATGCTTTTCATCGCGGGGGCGCTGACAATGGGCGGGATATTCCTTGCCGAAGGAGAGGCTCTCCGGATTTTTCTCGGCGTATTTACTGTGATTTTCTGGGCAATGGCACTGGGCGTCTATGCCCTGTTCCGGCCGCGCGGGGATGAGAAGAAGGAAGAAGATAGCAGAGTGGAGGATGGGCCGGAGTGCCCGCCGGAGCTCTTAAAAGAGATCTGGAACCGGGAAGAGGAATACCAGAAGCTGCAGGACGACCTGGAGATCCTTTACCAACAGCATGTCCGCATCGACGGCGCGGACACGGAGATAACTGCTCTGACGCTCGCAATTGACCGCATCTGTGAGATCTCGGACGGCATTTGCCGGACGAACGGCGGACGCTTAAATGAGATTGCCTCCGGGATTCTCGCGGAGATTATGCTCGGCCGCTATAATCGCATCGTCATCGACGACGCGTCAGAGGTTCGGATCCACACGCCCTCGCGCGTACTCGGGTTAAACCAGGTCAGCGGCGGCACCATGCAGCAGATTTACTTTGCGCTGCGGATGGCCGCCGGAGAATTATTCATGGAAAAGACAACGCCCCCGGTCGTTCTGGACGAGACATTCGCGATGTACGATGACCGCCGCCTCGAAGCCACCCTTCGCTGGCTCAAAAACAGCGGTCGTCAGGTCATCCTCTTCACGTGCCAGAACCGGGAGCGGGAAATCCTGAAAAGACTGTGAGAGTGTGCCAGGGAGCCTGTGGATCTCCCCTCACTCCTCGTAAATCTTCCGGCTGCACAGCGCCCGGTATTCGGACGGCGTGCAGCCTTTTTTCTTTTTGAAGGTCCGGTTAAAGGTGGACAGGCTGGAAAACCCGGACTGCAGCGCGACCTCCGTGATGGACAGATCCGGGGGCATCAGCAGAGTCTCGGCCGCGCGGATGCGCAGCACGCACAGGTAGTCATAAAAATTATAGCCGGAACACTGCTTGAACAGCCGGGAAAAGTGGTATTTGGAAAAACCGGCCACCGAGGCGACCGTCTCCAGGGAAAGATCCTCGTTGTAGTGCTGGTCCATATAATCAAAAACGGTATTCAGCCTTTCGTGCAGCCGGATCTGTTTTGGGTCAGGCTTTACCGAAGTACTGACTGTCTCCTCCTGCTTCATGCGGTATTCGCCGTAGCTGGCAAAAAACTGGAGCAGGCCTGCGTAACAGTTTAACTCGCGCAGATGGCCGCCGAGAAAATATTCACGGACCAGATACAGAATCAGGGAAAGCTCTTCCTCATAGATCGAAGGACAGTTTTCCGGCGTGATCAGCACCTCGTGCGAAAGAAAGGCTGTCAGGTAGGTATATCCCCGGATGTGGGAAATGGCCTCCAGGTCAAAAATATAGATCAGCCGCAGGCCGGTCGGGGGAGCGATCAGGTGATGGAGCTCGCCTCCGGGGATCATGAGGATGTCGCCCGGGGCCAGGTCATACTCCACCTGCCCGGCGATCACGCGGTAATGATTCTCCAGGGGCATGATCATCTCCGTAGCCTGGTGCCAGTGTGTCGCATAGGAGTCGGTCTGGCTGTTGATAAAAAAACGAAGCGTGGTATCCGGGTGATAATCGACCCGTTCCCGCGTGCTGTCAATTTTCCGGTGGTAACCGTTGGAGTCCTGCATTCCTATTTTTAAAAGCTCAGGATCCAGAGCCAGTGATGAGTTTGTCATAAGGATATCCCTTCTTTTCTTTGATAAGCAAAAATTGCGCACGAAAAACTGCCTAAATCTGGAAATAACCAGGTATATGACAGAAAATGCCAGATACTGGAAAGCGGACAGACGGAAACTGGTCTGTACCTGCCAAAAGCGGACAGAAAAGGTTTGTGTTCTTCCAAAACGGACGAAAATGAATTTTGTCTGCTGAAAAACGGGAATATGCCGCTCACTTCTTCGCAGTATAGCATAAAGTGAGAAAAATAGCAATAACTGAGAAGTGAATTTTGCAGCAAATACAAAGAAAAAGCTGTTCGGGTGCAACTTGACGGAGGAAAAAATAAAAAAGCAATAACTGGTGTCATAATGCGCAAAAACTGGTAAGCATCGAAAAAGTTTTTGTGCAATAATGTCACCATATTTGGTTGAAATTTAAAAGAAGGGAGAAGCTAAAATGGCTGACACAACGAAAACCAAAAGCAGTAGTGCAGTTGCTCCGAATAAGCCTCCGAAAGAGACACTGGGCAGGCACATACGCAAGTACTGGCAGTGGTACTCGATGATGCTGATACCTCTTGCGTATTACATCATTTTCCGCTACGTACCGATGGCGGGCAATATCATCGCGTTCCGCCGCTACCGCGCAGGCAGCAGTATTTTCGGAGATGAATGGAGCGGACTGAAGTATTTCCAGCAGTTCGTCCGGGATTCCAGCTTCTGGAGAGCTTTCCGGAATACCCTGCTTCTGAATTTTGAGTACCTGATCATCAGCTTTCCGATCACGATCATCTTCGCTCTGCTTCTGAATGAGGTGAAGAATACGAGATTCAAGAAAGTCGTGCAGACGATCTCTTATCTGCCGCACTTTATCTCCATGGTTATCGTAGCCGGTATGGTGCGTGAGATTGTCTCCACCAGCGGCCCGATCAACAACCTCATCACCTCCCTTGGCGGCGAGGCGATCACCTTTATCAGTCTGCCGCAGTGGTTCCCGGTGATCTTTGTGGTGACCGGTGTATGGCAGGGGCTTGGCTGGAATACGATCCTCTATCTGGCGGCCATGGCCGGTATCAGTCCGGATATGTACGAGGCGGCGGATCTGGACGGCGCGACCAAGTTCCAGCAGTGTATTTATATCACACTGCCGTCGATCCTCCCGACGATCTCGACGCTGCTGATTCTGAACATCGGATCGCTGTGCGGCTCCGGCGCGTTTGAAAAGGTTTTCCTTCTGTACCAGCCTACGACCTATGAGACGGCCGATATTATCGCTACTTATGTATACCGTATGGGTCTCGGGTCCGGCAATTACAGCTACGCGACGGCCGTTGGTCTGTTCCAGGGCCTGATTAACCTGACGCTCCTGACTGTGGCTAATAACGTGTCCAAGAAGGTTGCCGGCACGGGCCTGTATTAAGGAAGGAGGAAAATACGATGGCAAAAGCAAAAACACATAATGGCAGCGCGATTAAGGTTTCGGCCGGTTACCGCAGATTTACCGTATTTAATACGATCCTTATGATCCTGATCTGCGTGGTGATGCTTTATCCGTTTGTGTACCTGATTGCGCAGTCGTTCTCCTCTTATGATGCGATTGTCGCCGGCAAGGTAGGCCTGATTCCTGTAGACTTCAGTATCAGCACATATGTGTACGTAGTGACAAACGGAGTCTTTATCCCGGACTACATCAATACGATTGTTTACTCCGTGACCGGTACCTGCCTGGCACTGTTTTTCTCGGCGCTGCTGGCATATCCGATGTCAAAGTCTGAGCTGTGGGGCAACAAATTTGTCGGACCGTTCATCATCTTCACGATGTATTTCGCAGGCGGCATGATCCCGAACTACCTGCTGATGATCAACCTGGGACTGCAGGATACCGTGGCGGCATTCCTCCTTCCGTCCCTGATCTCTACATACTATGTGATCCTGATGCGTTCCTTCTTTGAGACCGTTCCGAAGGAGCTCGAAGAGGCCGGCGAGATGGACGGGCTGAACAAATACGGCGTGTTTTTCCGGATTGCGCTCCCGCTCTCCAAGCCGATCATCGCAACCATGGTGCTGTTCTATCTGGTTATGTACTGGAACGACTGGTTCAACGCGTTCCTGTATCTGGATACCCAGAGCAAGTGGCCTGTAGCTTATTATCTGCGGAACCTGATTTCTGCTTCGTCCACGACATCCCAGGATGCGGGCGAGACGATCGCGATTGCGGCGAATATCAAGTCCTGCGCGATGGTGCTGACGGCTGCGCCGATCATCTGCGTATACCCGTTCATCCAGAAGTACTTTGTACAGGGCATGATGCTCGGCGGAGTAAAGGGCTGATTGCTTTCAGATTTTCTGGTACATACGAAAATGAAAACAGGCGATTCTGCCTGGACAGGGTTATAGCAAAACAGGCGATTTTGTCTGGACAGGGCTATAGCAAAAATCGGTCATTCTGATCGAATGACCCGTCAATTAATACAGATCGTTTGTCTCCTGCAGTGGACGAGCGACACAGGGTTCCGTTCCGGATTTTCCTTAATATTGTAATCGACGTAAGTCGTTTCACTATGCGGGGTCCGGATGGGATCGCCTGCAGGAGGCTTATGATAAATATACACAAATTTTAAGGAGGTTTATCAATGAAAAGGAAAAGGATAATGAGCATTCTCCTTGCGGCAACGATGGTGGCGTCCCTGGCGACATCCTTCACGGCTTCTGCAAGCGAAGACACAGACAACGGCGACGGCAGCTATTACAACTCCGAGTTGGGTTACACCTACGGCACCACCTTCTATTCAGATGAGCCGGTGACCTACACGATGTTCTTCAATGACAACGATGCGTATCCGATCAACGACAGCTGGTTCGAGGAAGGCGGCATTTTCTATGAGATCACGCAGGCGACCAACGTAACGCTGGATGTAACGATTGTGAACAACGCGAGCTACACAGATAAGGTAACACTGGCGATCGCGGGCGGCACCGCTCCGTACATCATTCCGAAGATCTACAGTGAGACTTCTTATGTAACCGGCGGCGGCATTGTGGCAGTTTCTGATTATATTGATTATATGCCGAATTACTCCGGCATGATCGAGGAATATGATCTGCAGAACGAGGTAGACACCCTGCTTCAGGATGATGGCAGCTATTATCGTCTGCCGGGTCTGAAGGAGACCGCTCTTCAGGATTATTCTCTGCTGATCCGCTCCGACATCTTTGAGGCGGCCGGCTACGATGTGACAGAGCTTGAGGATGACTGGACCTGGGATGAGTTCACAGATATCCTGATCGACGTGAAGGCTTACATGGTAGAGCAGGGCATGATCAGTGAGTCTGATTATATCTGGTCTGACCGTTGGTGCGGCGCTACGTCCGGCTACGGCCAGGGCGGCTGCCTGCTGAACCTGATTGCCGCTTCCTATGGCATCTATAGTGGATGGGGAATTACTTCCAACTCTGCAGGTCTGTACTTTGACGAGGAGAACGATGAGTTCGCCTTAAGCGCTACGAGCGATCAGTACAAAGAGTATATGACCGTCGTACAGCGTCTGGTAAGCGAGGGTATCCTTGATCCGGAGACCTGGAGCCAGGAAGACGACACCGCTGACGGCAAGTTCTACCGCGGCGAGACCGCACTTATTTCCACAAACCGTTCTTTTTATACGACACAGGTTGACGGTCTGACCTCTCAGCTCGGCGAGGGCAACTTCTCCGTATATGAGATCGTAATCCCGACCGGCAACAACAACTATCAGGCAGAGAAGACCCGCCTGGAGTGCGGCGTCTGCATTTCCTCCCTGGCACTGAGTGAGCTGGGCGAGGATGAGTTCATCAAGATGATGCGTTTCGTTGACTGGCTGTGGTACTCTGAAGCTGGACTGACCCTGACCAAGTGGGGCGTTGAGGGCGAGACCTACACTGTAGAGGACGGCGTTTACTCTCTGACAGACGGATACTACTGCGGCGGCCTTTCGATTGCGCAGACGTCTGACGATCAGGTTGACCTTCGTATGGAGAAGGGCTTCGCGTGCGGCAACTTTATGTACAGCGGCAGCCTTGAGCTTCTTACCAGCAACTTCTCTGAGGAACTGAAGGATTACTACAACCGAATGGCAGAATACAGAGAGCTGAAGGATATTGACCCGGCTATTGCGATGACTGAGGACGACTCCGAGATGGCAAATCTCTGGGCGACTCCTCTGCAGGATACCATCAATACCTGGACCCTGAAGTTCGCGATGGACCAGGCTGACATCGAGGCTGACTGGGATACCTATGTAGCTGAGGTAGAGGCTCAGAATGCTTCCAGCCTTGTAAATCTGTACAATGACTATTATCAGGCAAGCAAATAATGATTGATATGCCCGGGTCTTCGCATCAGGGAAGGCGTCGGATACAGCAAGCTAATGTTTTCATTCCGTGAAAAAGAAAGCGGGATAAGAGGAGAGGATCGACCGCGGGGTCGGTCCTTTTTTCAATAATCTGCCGGGATTTTTTCAAACTGCCGGCTGAAGCAATGGGAAAGCGGCAGAAGATCGGAAATAGAATGCGGAGGGATACGGAATTGGGGAAAGGATTAACGATTCCAAAATTGCTTGGGCATGGTTGTGTATTGCAGCGCGGAGAGAAAACGAGAGCCTGGGGATGGGCCGCGCCGGGCTCTGACGTGGAAATTCTGCTGCTGCGGCAGGAAGAGGAAGACCGGCCGGTTGCGGCCCGCTGTCTGGCAAAAACAGATAAAGACGGATCATTTACTGCTTATTTTGAAGATCTTGAGGCAGGAGGCCCTTATATCCTTCAGTTTTTGTGCGGCGGAGAGTGTGCGCAGAGCAGGGATATCTGGGTGGGAGATGTATTTGTCTGTGCGGGACAATCCAACATGGAGTTGCCGATGCGCCGGGTGCGGGAGAAATTCCCGGAAGAATTTGTGAGCGGCTGTGACCGGGTGCATGTGTATAAGGTGCAGGAGGAGTACAACTTTAACCGGGAAGCCTCCGACCACAAAAACGCATGCTGGACGACCTGTGTGCCCGGATGGATGCAAAGGGATTCCGGCACATTGAAAGCAGCAGGGCGGACGGAGGAGGATTGTTCATGCAGAAAAGACGCTTCCCGGCAGGCCGGATCCGCCATAGAAAAAAATGAGGCGCAGGCAGCGGCTTTTGCGGAAACGTCCGCATTTTCTTATTTTCTGGGAAAGGAGCTGTCCGAAAGGAAGGGCGTCCACATTGGCGTCCTGAACCTGAGCCTGGGCGGGACGCCGATCCAGGCATGGATGAGCGAGGAAGGCCTTAAAAACTGGCCGGATTATCTGGAAGAGAGAAAACCGCTGGAGGAAGAAGCGTATTGTCTGCGTCTGGCGGAGCAAAAGGCAGAGGAGGAGGCCGCGTGGCAGGCGGCGCTCCGGGAAAAAGAGCGTGCTGCCGCATCTTTGCGTTCAGGCGATGGAAACAACGCCGCGAATAAGAACATTTCAGAAAATAGTTCTTTCGAAAAAAGCGCCGTGAAAAAGAATGCGACGGAGAAGAATGCAGAAGAAGAAACTGCCAGGAAGAATGTGAAAGATCATGGGATGCAAACTCTGGATATCGGATGGAATCCGATCGTTCTCCCGGGAAATCTGTCGGATGCGGGTCTGGACGGCTTCTGCGGCAGCCTGTTTCTCCGGAAACGATTCTCACTGCCGGAAGAGTTGGCCGGGAGAGGAGCCCTGCTGCGGCTCGGCACACTGACGGACGCGGATCAGACCTATGTAAATGGAACCTTTGTGGGCGAGACGGGCTACTGTTATCCGCCGAGACGGTATCCGGTGCCGGAGGGTGTGCTGAAAGCCGGGGAAAATGAGGTCCTGATTCATCTGGTATGCCGGAATGGCGGCGGACGCATGACGGAGGGCAAGCCGGTGGAACTGGTCTGGGAAGATGTCTGCAGCGATTCTTATGTGCGGAAGCTGCTCGCCGCTACGGCCTCTTCTGCCGAAGATTTTGACAATCCTGACAAGCCGCCGGCTGCGGCACCATGGGAGAAAGCTCCGGGAAATCCCGAGGATTCCGACAATCCTGACAAGCCGCCGGCTGCGGCGCCATGGGAGGAAGCCCCAGGATCCTGCGGAGGTTCTCCGGCTCCGGTTTCTCTTGCCGGAGAGTGGGAATTTCAGGTGAGAGCCAGGGTGGAACCGGCGCCGGAGCAGATCTTTCTGAACCGGGGGCCGACCGGGCTTTTTAACGGTATGGCAGCGCCCTGCCTGCCATATTCCGTCAAAGGCGTCGTCTGGTATCAGGGGGAATCCAATGACTGCAGACCGGAGGACTATGCGGGATTGCTGCCGGATATGATTGCCGACTGGAGAAAACGCTGGATGCAGGAGCGCCTTCCTTTTGTGGTGGTGCAGCTGCCGAACTGTGGGATTGATATTGCAAAAGAGACGGCTTCCGGAGAATTGCCCTGGCCGATGATTCGCGAAGCACAGCGCAAGGCCGGTGCGCTTCCGGATGTGGCGGTGACGGTGAACGTGGATATCGGCGAGGACAACGACCTTCACCCCTTAAATAAGAAGGAAGCCGCGAGGCGGGCGGCGTTGGCGCTGCTGCGGGTCGCTTATCACGAGGAGTCGGTAAGCTCTGCTCCAAAGCTGATCGGCTGGGAAAAACAGCCAGGCGGACTGACGCTGATTTTTGACCGGAAAGTAAAAGCCGGAGATTGCCGAAACCATCAGGAGAAGAAGAACCTTCCGGACGGGCTGTTTGAGCTTTTTCTGGAGGGTGAGGGGTGGCTTTCTGCAAAAGCTGATCTGTGTGGGAACGAAATCCGGCTGACGTTGCCGCGCGCGGGGATTTTAAGCGATGTCCGCTATGCGTGGAGCAATACACCGGGCGCGATTCTTCTTTACGGAGAGGAAGGCCTGTGCGTGTCCCCATTCTGTGAGCCTCTGGGACAGAGAGGAGTATAAATACCGATGGCAAAATTGAGACTGAATGATTATATCAACGTAATTCTGGACGCAAATGCCGCGCAGGGAATCCGCAGAATCGGCGCGAAGGTCGCGGCGGACGTAGAGGCGGCGACGGGAACAAAAAGCCAGATTATTTTACCGGTTCCGGATGCGGCCTGGAGGCTTCCGCAGGCCGTCATCGTCGCGGAGCTTGGTCGTGACGCGCTGGCGGACACGCTGGCGGCGAGACTTCCGGAGCTGGAGACGCTGCGGGGTAAATGGGAGTGCTATGGTTTTTATCTGGCGAAGCAGCCGCTTCCGGGGGTGGAGGAAGGCCTGGTGATTGTGGGCAGTGACCGGATCGGCACGATCTATGGCATGTTTCACTTATCGGAGCTGTTGGGGGTGACTGCCTGGGGATTCTGGGGCGACGTCGCTCCCCCGCCTGCGAGAAGCGTGATTTTAACGGACGAGGATCTGACGTGTGAAGCTGCCTGTGGCAATGAAAATTATCCGGAGGGCGTTTCCGCAGACGGAGAAGCCTGGCAGCCGCAGAATATTTCAAGTGTTTCAGCGAGGAAAGAAGCCTGGCAGCCGCAGGGTGTCTCAGCGAGAAAAGAAGGCGGGCGGTCACAGGCTGCTCCTGCGGAAATCATCCGGATTACAAACGGAATTTCCAGGGAGCCGTCCGTGAAATACCGGGGATTTTTCATCAACGACGAATGGCCCTGCTTCGGAAACTGGACGTTTTCTCATTACGGCGGATTTACAGCCGAGATGTATGATAAAATATTTGAATACCTGCTGCGTATGAAGGGCAATTATCTGTGGCCCGCGATGTGGACGTCCTCCTTTTTGCTGGACGGTCCGGGGCTGGCGTCGATGGAGCTGGCGACGGAATATGGTATCTATATCGGGATGTCGCACCATGAGCCGTGCATGCGCTCCGGCGCGGAGTTTTCAATTTTTAAGGGCGAAGACTCGCCTTACGGAAATGACTGGAGCTACGTGACGAATAAGGAGGGCCTTTTGAAATTCTGGGAGGATGGCCTTGCCCGTGTCAGAGGGCAGAATGTATTCCCGACGGTCGGTATGCGCGGCGAAAATGACACCAAAATGCTTGGCGACCATTCCACGATCGGGGAAAATGTCCGTCTTCTGAAGGAAATTATCACGGAGCAGAGAAAGCTGATCGCGAAGCATATCAACCCGGACCTGAAAAAAGTTCCGCAGCTTCTGGCGATTTATAAAGAAGTGGAGGACTACTTTTTCGGGAACGAGGAGGCTTCCGGTCTGCGGGGCTTTGAAGAGCTAAATGATGTGACACTGATGTTCTGTGAGGATAATTTCAACAATATGCGCGCACTGCCCCAGGAAGCGGCCATGAATGAAAAGCTGTGCAGGGATGGCGCTTCGGTCGCGGATATGCCGGAGAATCATAAGATGCTGGCGGCGCACCCGGGCGGTTACGGTATGTACTATCACGTGGACTACCATGGCTCGCCGATTTCCTATGAGTGGGTGAATTCCACCCCGATTACGAAGATCTGGGAGCAGATGACTGAGGCCTGGGAGTACGGCATTCGCGAGGTGTGGATTCTCAATGTCGGCGACGTCAAGTTCAATGAGTATCCTCTGGGATATTTTCTTGCGCTTGCCTATGATTTTGATACCTATGGGACGGCAGGATTGGAAAACACGCTCGCTTATTCGAAAGAGTGGGTGCGCTCTCTTTTTGGAAAACAGGTTGACGAGGAGCAGCTTTGTGCTATAACATGGGTGTTGAAGGAATCCGTCAGCCTTCACAGCCTGCGCAGAGCTGAGGCACAGAACGATACGGCCTATCATCCGGCGCACTATGGAGAGACCCAAAAGCTGCTTGAACGCGCGGAAGCGCTGGAGAAGAAGAATGAAGAGCTGCGCGCTGCGCTGCAGGGCTCGCCCTGCGCGGACGGCTACTACAGCGTCATTTATTTTCCGGCGGCGGGGATCGCGAATCTGCTGAAAATGCATCTCGCTGCCGGTCTGAACCATCTGTACAGCTCCCAGGGAAAGGCCGTCGCGAATCGATATGGGGAGATACTGGAAGCATGCATCGCCAGGGATCGAGCGCTTGCGGAGGAGCTCGCGGCGTTTCGCGGTGGAAAGTGGAGCGGCATGGAGCGGGAGGAGCACATAGGCTTTGTAAACTGGAATGATGAGGATTTCCGCTATCCGGTCAGGCATCTGGTGACGCTCCCGGGTCATCCAAGGCTTGTAGTCTCCCGCGCGGACCGCACAGATACCTTCACGAACCAGTATTTTCCGGTTCCCCTTCAGATTCGGGACTTCGAAAACGCGGGGGCGGATCTGGTGACGCTGCAGGTGGCGAACGGCGGCCAGGGGGCCGTCAGCTGGCAGGTGGAAGGGACAAGCGAGTATTTCGAGATTACGCCGTCCCGGGGGGAGACAGAGCTTCAGACAGAGGTAACGATCCGTGTCTTGCGGGATCGGCTTCCCGAAGAGGGGACGGTGGAATTCAGCTTCCGGATCAGAGCCGGAAGAGAAAGTGTCCCATTGGTTCTTACGGCAAAAAGGAAAGATACTGGCGGGATACCGGACGGAGCATTTCTGATTCAGGACGGCATCTGCGTCTGGGACGCGGCAGACTATGCGGAAGCATTCCCCCATGTGGAGCCTGCATTCCGGAAGCTGGAGGAATATGGCAAGTACGGATCCGGGATGAAGGTCTTTCCGACAACAGCCATCTTTGATGAGACGGACTGGAGGGCGGATCAGGCGCCCCGGCTGATCTACGAAGTGTGGGCCGAGGAGGCCGGCGCATATCGCCTGTCGCTGCACACCTCTCCGGCTAATCCGCTGGTCAGCGGTGGGAGGCTCGCGTATGGCCTGTCGGTGAACCGGGATGAAATCGCCCCGGAAAATCCGGCGAAAGCACCAGGCATGGAAGAACGGACAGATTCAGAAAATCGGACAGCTCCGGTGGGCCGGACAGATTCAGAAAATCAGACAGCTCCGGCAAGCCGGACAGATTCAGAAAACCAGACAGCTCCGGTAGGCCGGATGGGACCGGTCAAATCGTCGAATACCCTGAATAGGACCGGGGAATGCGGCGGGATCACAGAAGACATTGAGACCGTGAGAATTACGCCGGACGGCTACCGCGGCGGCGATCCGGGATGTGCCGACTGGTGCCGGGCAGTGCTTGACCAGGAGCATGTGGCGAGTACCTGGGTGGATCTGAGGAAAGGGCTCAACCGGATCACGGTTTATGCCGGGGACGCCGGCATTGTGCTGGAGCGTCTGACTCTGGAACAGGAGGGGAGGGAGATTCTCCCATCCTATCTGGGAGCGCCCAAAAGCTGCCGGGCCGGCTCTCTCTGAAAAAAATAAAAAAGCGCCAGTGGCGTCCGGCAATTTTTTTACAGTATAATAAGGAGGAATTTACAATGGAAGGAACTATGAAAACTGCGGTTATGACAGACCTGCGCAAGGTCGAGATTCAGAGACGGCCGATCCCGGTACCGATGGAGGACGAGGTCCTGGTAAAGATCGAGTACGTGGGAATCTGCGGGTCAGATCTCCATTATTATGAGGCCGGAAGAATCGGCGACTTTATCGTCGAGACTCCGTTTGTTCTCGGGCATGAGGCAGGAGGCACGGTTGTGGAGGTCGGAGAGAATGTGAAAAATCTGAAGATCGGCGACCGGGTGGCCCTGGAGCCGGGAAAGACCTGCGGACACTGTGAATTCTGCAAGCAGGGCAAATACAACCTCTGCAAGGATGTCATCTTCTTTGCGACGCCGCCGGTGGACGGCGTGTTTCAGGAGTATGTGGCACATGAGGCCGGTCTGTGCTTTAAGCTCCCGGATAACGTGAGCACGATGGAGGGCGCCCTGATCGAGCCGCTCGCCGTAGGCATGCACGCAGCGTGCCAGGGCGACGCGCATTTGGGGCAGACCTGCGTGGTGACCGGGGCGGGCTGCATCGGTCTGGTATCCATGCTTTCCCTGAAAGCGAGAGGCGTCTCGAAGGTCATTGTGGTGGACGTGATGGACAAGCGCCTGGAAAAAGCGAAAGAGCTGGGCGCGGACGAGGTGATCAACGGCGCGAAGGAGGACACGGTCGCGAGAACCATGGAGATTACCGGCGGCGCGGGCTTTGACCTCGGCATCGAGACAGCCGGATCCCAGATCACGGCGCAGCAGCAGATCCGCGCCGCGAAAAAGGGCGCGACCATTGTGTTTGTGGGCTATAGTCCTTCCGGCGACATGACGCTCCCGATCGGTACGGCTCTGGACAAGGAGCTGACATTTAAGACCGTATTCCGCTATCGGAACATCTATCCGATGGCTATTGACGCGGTATCAACGGGCAAAATCCATATCAAGGACATCGTGACCAATTATTTTGAACTGGATGACATCCAGAACGCGCTGGATTCCTGCGTAGACAATAAGGCAGAGATCGTGAAAGGCGTGATAAAAGTAAGCTGAGGGCCTGCCGCGAATAACCGCCGGCGAGCAGAACGG
The DNA here is from genome assembly GCA_021203145.1 of Lachnospiraceae bacterium. Classification (GTDB taxonomy): domain Bacteria; phylum Bacillota; class Clostridia; order Lachnospirales; family Lachnospiraceae; genus Choladousia. The sequence goes on from JAJQBS010000063.1 coordinate 34,448, forward strand.
TGAACAAATAGAACTGCAAACAATTTTTCCACACCCGGGAGGATGCCGATTTACTGGTTTTTCCCGGGTTTTCCACATTATCCACAGAGTTATGCACAGCTTTCGCGGGGGAAAACCCATCGCTTTTGGTGGATAAGCTGATTTACATAATATTTCGACAAAATTCGCCCGGAATCGACAGGAGGAGGCTTAAGGGAGCATTATTGTCAACCAGTTATCCACATTATCCACACAATCCACAGGAAAAATAAGCCAGACGGCCGTCCGGTGTGTGGAAAAAGAAATAGTTCTCTTTTGAGAAAAAGTATGGTATGATATCTGTAGCTTACATGGAAGGAAGGCGCGGCAATGAAGATATACACAGACTCACCCGAGGGTTCTACGGTTGTGCAGAATTCTTTTATTGACCAGTACATGCCCCACGCGAATGGGGAATTTGTCAAGGTATATCTGTATCTGCTCCGCTGCGCGGACAGCGGCCGGGAGCTTTCGCTTTCCTCCATCGCCGATGTATTTGAACATACGGAGAAGGATGTCCGGCGCGCGCTGACCTACTGGGAGAGGCAGCGGCTTTTGCGTGTTGTCACTGATCCAGACGGCGAGCTGGAGTCGGTGACATTTACAGAGCCGGGCTATTACTCGACGCCTGCGGCTCCCGGGGAGGATCCGGAGGCTGCCGCCGGTCTCTACAGTGACGGCATTGCCTCTTATCAGGAGGAGCCGCCCGCAAGGACAAAGCTCCGGGGGCGGGAGACCTCTTCCGCAGGGAAAGCCGACGAGTCTGATGCGCGCGAGAACGGTATGCGTGGGATCGGTGGTATACGCGGGAAAAAGGAGTCCGGGGCTGATGGCCCCCGGGGTGATGTGTCCGGGGCCGATGTTCCCGGAAAGGATATGTACGGAAATACTGCGCATGATCATGGTGCGAGTGGAAATGAGACGCACACGAGAGAAGGATGGGAGCAGGACGAATCGGGAGAGGCGGAGCAGGAGATTCCCCTGCCGAGCGCACTCCCGCCAGAGGCGCAGCAGGATCTGAAGGAGCTGTTTTTTGTGGCGGAACAGTATTTTGGACGGCCGCTTTCTGCCACGGAGCAGAATGATTTTGTCTACTATTATCACACGCTGGGCTTTTCCACCGACCTGATCGTGTATCTGCTCGAATACTGTATCACGAAGGATACGACGAGCCGGCATTATATGCGTAAGGTCGCGGAGGGCTGGGTAAAGTCCGGGATTAAGACCGTGCAGGATGCAAAAAAGGAATCCGGCTGCTATAATAAGAATTATTATACGATCATGAAAGCATTTGGGCTCAAGAACCGCGCCCCCGCCCCCTCGGAACAGGAGTTCATGGCGCGTTGGATTCATGAGTACGGGTTTTCAATGGAAATAATTCTGGAGGCCTGCCGTCGCACGATCGACCAGACTCATGAGCCGAATTTTCAGTATGCGGACAAAATACTGACGCAGTGGCAGGAGTCCGGCGTCCACTCGATGAAGGACGTCGAGGAGGCGGACCGCAGGTGGGAGCAGGCGCAGGCTGCAAAGAAGAGCTCCCAGGGTCGCGCCCGCGCCGGGCAGGCCAACCGGTTTAATAATTTTACACAGAGAAGCTATAATTACGATAAGCTGGAGAAACGGCTTTTCGGACAGTCATAAGGAAGGAATAGCAGAGCAGATATGGCACTGACAAACGCGCAGTATGATGAGATTATGCGAGAGTACCAGCGTCGCCAGAATCAGGCGCGGGAGGGTCTTGCCGGGCGGGAACGGGAGGTTTACGGGAGCATCCCGGAGCTGGCCCGGCTCGATGCATGTATCGCTGCGGAGAGTACCGCGCATGCGCGTGCCCTTCTTCTGGAGGATGGGGCAGGAGGCGCGGAAACGGCGGAGGACGCCGGGATTTACAGTCTGCGGGCGCGGATAGATGCGCTCAGCGCCCGGAAGGCGCAGCTGATCAGGGAAGCCGGGTATCCCGGGGATTACCTGAAGCCAGAATACTGCTGCCCGGACTGCCAGGATACCGGCTACATCGGCCAGGAAAAGTGCCATTGCTTCCGCCAGGCGATCATTGACCTGCTCTATGCGCAGTCCAATCTGCGCGAAAGCATGAAGGGAGAGGTTTTCTCCACGTTTTCGCTGGAATATTATCCGGATACGATGACGGATTCCGTCACCGGGCTTACCGCAGCCGATATGGCCAGACGGGCGTTCAATGAGTGCCGGCGATTTGTGCGGGATTTTGATAAGGAGGCGGATAATTTGTTCTTGTCAGGAGATACTGGCCTCGGCAAGACCTTCTTATCGCATTGTGTCGCGAACGCGCTCCTTGAGAGCACTCACTCTGTTGTTTATTTTTCGGCATTCCGGCTGTTTGAGCTTTTGGCGGATGCCTCCTTTGGGCGTGTTGAAGAGAGCGAAGCGGGAGAGATGGACCGGTATATCTATGACTGTGACCTGCTGATCATTGATGACCTTGGAACAGAGCTTACGAATTCTTTTGTCGCCTCGGAGCTGTTTCTGGTACTCAATGAGCGGATCCTGCGCCGGAAGAGTACGCTGATTTCGACGAACCTTTCCCTGGCGGCGATCGCGGATCTCTATTCGGAGCGCGTACTCTCCAGGATTACGAGCAATTACCGGATGCTGCGCCTGATCGGGGACGACATCCGCATACAGAAGCGCATTTCGGCGCGGGGAGCCGGATGACCCTGGCGCGTTCTGCTGGTACGCAGTACGTTACTGTTTACATCTGTAGAGGCAGAAATAACGTAAATCTGGTCAGGGCTTATCCCACACGAAGTGTGGGATGCCCGCGCCCCACAATCGAAGATTGGGGGCATAACCCGGCGAGGGTGTGACCTGTAATGAGAAATATTCGGGAGGGAGAATCAATGGAATTTCAAACGGGTTATGAGAGGAATCTGGATTCCATTCCGGTCGGGGATCTTGGGATTATCGCACTCTCAAGCTGCGAGGAGCTGGGCAGGAAAATAGACGCGCACATCGTAAACTGGCGGTCAGAGCGCGTCCACGAGCATCTGGGCAGCCCGCTGCTGGCAGGATACGACAAACCGTCCTATCTGGTGAGCACGGAAGTGCCGCGGTTTGGCTCCGGCGAGGCGAAGGGACAGATCAATGATTCCGTCCGTGGAAAGGACATTTATATACTGGTCGACGTCTGCAACTACAGTGTCACCTACAAGCTGTACGGCTATACGAACTGTATGTCGCCGGACGATCATTTTCAGGATCTGAAGCGCGTTATCGCCGCGATCGGCGGGAAGGCGCGCAGGCTCAATGTCATCATGCCGTTCCTCTACGAGAGCCGCCAGTTTACCCGCGCAGGCAGAGAATCTCTGGACTGCGGGTTTGCCCTTCAGGAGCTTATGAAGATGGGTGTGGAGAATATCATCACGTTCGATGCGCACGATCCGAGAGTGCAGAACGCGATTCCGCTTTATGGCTTTGAAAATATTCTGCCGGTTTATCAGTTTATCAAGGGTCTGTTCCGCGCGGCCGGCGATATCCGGATTGATCCGGATCATCTGATGATTATCAGCCCGGATGAGGGGGCAGCCGGCCGTGCCATTTATATGGCGAACCTGCTCGGCGTTGATATGGGCATGTTCTACAAGAGGCGTGATTACGCGCGTGTGGTAAACGGAAAGCATCCGGTTGTCGCGCATGAATTCCTCGGCAGAGACTTAAGCGGGAAGGACGTCGTCCTCATAGACGATATGATTGTCAGCGGCAAAAGCATGCTGGCAGCATCAAAGCAGCTCAAAAAGAGAAACGCGAACCGTGTGCTGATCTGCGCGACATTCGGCCTCTTTACAAAGAGCCTGGAGAAGTTTGATAAGGCATATGAAGACGGCGTGTTTGACGCGCTTGTGACGACCAACCTGGTGTACCAGCCGCCGGAGCTGCTCGCGAAGCCGTACTATACCGGCTGCGATATGAGTAAGTATATCGCGCTGCTGATTGATACGCTCAATCACGACAGCTCCATCAGCGACCTTCTGACGCCGACCGGCAGGATCCATAAATTCCTGGCGGCGCACCAGCCTCAGTAAAACGGAAAATCCGCCAGACCCGGCAGGCTGCCCTACTTTCCCAGCAGCCGGTCCCCGATCATCCACACATCTCCGGCGCCCATGGTGATCAGCAGATCACCCGGGGCGCATTTTTCTAAAAGAAAGGTCTCGATCTCATCGAAGGTTGGGAAATACCAGGCTTCGGTACCCGCCTCTTCCACCTTCTGCCGCAGCAGGCTTGAACTCACGCCGAGGCTGTCGGTCTCCCTGGCCGCATAGATATCCGCCAGAACAACCTTATCCGAAAGAGAAAGCGCGTCCGCAAATTCATTGAGCAGAGCCTTTGTCCGCGAATAGGTGTGCGGCTGGAATACACACCAGATGCGGCTGGCGGGGTATTTTTTTGCTGTCGAGAGCGTGGCGCGGATCTCCGTCGGATGGTGCGCATAGTCGTCGATGACTGTCACGCCGCCGACCACGCCTTTTTTCTGGAAACGGCGGTCTGTGCCGGAAAAGCCCAGAAACCCTTTTGCCGCACATTCCCCGGAAATTCCGAGCAGATCGGCGCAGGCGATGGCCGCTGCCGCGTTCCCGATGTTGTGCTCGCCCGGTACGCGCAGCGAGAAACGGCCGAGGAGCCGGTCTTTGTCCTGCTTTTCGGCATACAGGTCAAAGCTGGCACATCCGAGGTCGTCCCAGGTAACATTTTCCGCATGGTAGTCTCCGCAGCCCACGCCGAAGGTCGCGACCCGGCAGGGCAGCCCCTCGGTAAATTTGTCCAGATCTGGTATGTCCGCATGAATCACGAGCGTACCTTCGGCAGGGATCTTTTCCGCGAACAGGCGGAACGAATGGCGGATATCGTCCAGATCCTTGAAAAAGTCCAGGTGATCTGCGTCAATATTCAGGATCAGGCCGATCGTGGGTGACAGATGCAGGAAACTGTTCGTATATTCGCAGGCCTCCGTCAGAAAGTAATCGGAAGCGCCGATCCGGATATTCCCGCCGATGGAGGGCAGAATTCCGCCGACCGAGATTGTCGGATCCAGGTCCTGTGCCATCAGAATGTGGGCGATCATCGAGGTCGTGGTCGTCTTGCCATGTGTGCCCGCCACAGCCACCGAAGTCAGATAATTCTGCATCAGCTGGCCAAGAAGCTCCGCGCGGGACATCATGGGAATCCCGGCAGACTCCGCCGCCGCGTACTCCGGATTGTCCGGATGAATCGCCGCCGTATATACGACCAGGCCGATATCGCCTGTCACATTTGCGGCGCTCTGAGGGACAAAGATTTCGGCGCCAAGGCTGGCAAGATGCTCCGTCAGCTCGCTTTTTCTGGAATCTGAGCCACTTACCGAAAACCCCCGGTTCAAAAGAATAGCCGCCAGGCCGCTCATGCTGATGCCGCCGATGCCGATAAAATGAATATGGGCCGGCTGGCTGAAATTGATCTGATACATTTGAATATAGTCTCCTTATATTATAGTAAATCACCATGCAGCAATATCTGCCGTTTTGGCGCATAGAAAAACCGCGAGCCATTTTTGCCGCGTTTCTACCTATGATTATACTCAGTTTTTCCAGATTGTCTATGAAAAAATGTCTTCCGCGCCTTCACACATCTTCAGCTCGACTGCAGGTCATACCCCGACTGTGTGCATGCCCCGGTATCCGCCGCAGCCTCGTTGATGGAAGACAGGAATTGTGAACAAAAGATAACAAAAAAACAGAAAAACGACAACCTTCTCGCCGCCAAAAGAAACAGCTATAATAAAGCGGCCTGTTATTTAGGATAAAAACACAGAAAAAATATAGAAATATTTGTAAAAAATGTTCACTATTTAAAAAAGCTGTGATATAATATGCCACAAGGGGAACCGACGGAGTCGGTGGATTCCTTGTGGCTCATGCCCTAAGGGGGCGCTGGACATCCAGTGGATGTCCGTTTAGCGCAGACCGGAGCGAAGCGTAGACCCGGCGAAGCCGGTGGATGCCTTAGAATACGATTCTTATCTTGACTTGCAGAGGTGATAGCGTGATTAAAAAAGAAATGATAGCGATGCTGCTGGCGGGCGGGCAGGGCAGCCGCCTGGGAGTGCTGACATCAAAGGTGGCCAAGCCGGCGGTTGCTTTTGGCGGGAAATACCGGATTATCGACTTTCCCTTAAGCAACTGCATCAATTCCGGTGTTGACACGGTGGGAGTGCTGACCCAGTACCAGCCGCTTCGCCTGAATACACACATTGGCATCGGTATTCCGTGGGATCTCGACCGGAACGAGGGAGGAGTGACCGTGCTTCCCCCCTATGAGAAGGTTGGGAAGTCTGAATGGTATACCGGCACCGCGAACGCGATTTATCAGAATCTTACTTACATGGAGACATTCCATCCTGACTATGTCCTGATTTTATCAGGCGACCATATCTACAAGATGGACTACGAAGTGATGCTGAACTTCCACAAAGCGCACAATGCAGACGTCAGCATCGCTGTTATGCCTGTGCCGGAGTCGGAGGCAGGCCGTTTTGGCATTGTAGTGACGGACGAGGATGGCCGCATCCTTGAGTTCCAGGAAAAGCCGGAACACCCGAAGAGTAACCTTGCGTCCATGGGGATTTATATTTTTACATGGAAAGCCCTGAAAGATGCGCTTTTAGCCCTTTCCCGGCAGAGCGGCTGCGATTTTGGGAAGCATGTGATTCCATACTGCCATGATAAGGGCGAGACCCTTGTGGCATATGAGTTTAACGGTTACTGGAAGGATGTGGGCACTCTTGGTTCCTACTGGGAGGCCAATATGGAGCTGATTGACATTATTCCGGAATTTAACCTTTATGAGGAATTCTGGAAAATTTACACGAAGAACGATATCCTGCCTCCGCAGTACGCCTCCGAAAATTCTGTGATTGAGCGGTGCCTGGTGGGCGACGGCTCCGAAATTTACGGAAAGGTCTACAATTCCATTATCGGCTGCGGAGTGGTCATTGAAGAAGGAGCCGAAGTGCGGGACTCTATCGTCATGCAGAATACGGTCATCGGTGCGGGCTCAGACATCTACAGGGCGGTCATTGCCGAAAATGTAACAGTTGGCGCAAATGTGAAAATGGGCGTTGGCGAAGAAGCGCCGAACCGGGAAAAGCCTTCCGTTTATGCGTTTGGCCTGGTGGTTGTCGGTGAGAATTCCGTGATCCCTCCGGATGTCAGTATCGGGAAAAATACTGCCATCGCGGGCGTTACAGCGGCGGAGCATTATCCGGGAGGATGGCTCGCAGCCGGAGAGACATTGGATCTGGAGGCGATTTCCGCCGGCGGTCCGGATGAGACCCTGTCGGACAACTCAGAAGATGACTCTGATGGCAGCTGCAGCGGCGGCGATATTCCGGATGGCGCAGAAAATGGCGCAGAGAATAGCAATGAGAGAAAGGCAGGTGGTGCGCTATGAGGGCGGTAGGTATGATTTTGGCCGGCGGCAACAGCTGCCGGATGAAGGAGCTTTCGAATCGGCGCGCGATCGCGGCCATGCCGATTGCCGGGAGCTTCCGCGCGGTTGACTTCGCGCTGAGCAGCATGTCCAATTCCGGTATACAGAAGGTGGCGGTACTGACACAGTTCAATTCCAGATCCCTGGACCAGCACCTGAGCTCCTCAAAGTGGTGGGATTTCGGCAGAAAGCAGGGAGGCTTGTTTATTTTCCCGCCCATGCTGACCACGGACAACAGCTACTGGTACCGGGGGACGGCGGACGCCATTCATCAGAACCTGGATTTCTTAAGAGACTGCCATGAACCCTACGTGGTGATCGCTTCGGGCGATGGCATATACAAGCTTGATTATACGAAAGTGCTGGAGTACCATATTGCAAAGAATGCGGATATTACAGTGATTTGCAAGGAATTCCCGCAGACGGAGGATGTCACCAGATTTGGCCTGGTACAGATGGATCAAGACTGCCGGATCGTCCAGCTTGACGAAAAACCGATCGCGGCCATGTCCCATACCGTATCGTGCGGCATCTATGTGATCCGCCGCAGGCTGCTGATCGAGCTGATCGAGCAGGCTGTAAATGAGGGGCGGCATGACTTTGTGCGGGATATCCTGATCCGGTACAAGGATGTAAAGCGGATTTACGGGTATGTCATGGAAGGATATTGGAATAATATTGCATCGGTGGATTCTTATTACCGGACGAACATGGACTTTCTGAAAAAAGATGTGCGGGACTATTTCTTCCGTGAACATCCGGATGTGCATTCAAAAGTGGACGACAACCCTCCCGCCAAGTACAATCCGGGCAGCCATGTGAGGAACAGCCTGGTGGCCAACGGCTGCATCATCAATGGCACTGTGGAAAATTCCGTGATTTTCAAAAAAGTGTTTGTCGGAAACAATTGTGTGATCAAAAATTCGATCGTACTCAATGATGTCTATCTGGGAGACAATGTCTGCCTGGAAAACTGCATCGTTGAAAGCCGGGGCACGATTCGCGCAGATTCCCGGATCGTGGGCGAGGACGGCGTGAAGATCGTAATTGAATCGGATAACAGATATACTATTTAGCCATTCCGGTTTATCCGGCTTTAGGGGGAATTTCAATGACGATAACTGACGTAAGAGTTCGAAAAGTGGCGAAAGAGGGCAAGATGAAAGCAATCGTGTCTATTACGCTCGATGAAGAATTTGTAGTACACGATATTAAAGTGATCGATGGAGAAAAGGGGTTATTTATCGCGATGCCCAGCCGGAAGGCTGCGGATGGCGAGTACCGGGACATCGCCCATCCGATCAATTCCCGGACGCGGGACAGAATACAGCAGATTATTCTGGATGAGTACGAAAAAGTGGCAGCCGGGGAAGAGGAAGAACAACCGTAAACCGGCGCGGCGCATCTTGCACCGCCTGATACGCGAATCGCAGGTACTAAAAGCTATGTATGATAACGCACAACGGGCAGAAGAGGGAAACAGACTCTTCTGCCCGTTGTGCGTTTGATTCTTTATTTCATCATGCAGTATGAGATGCAAGCATCTGGGCGATCCGGGTGCTTACATATTTTCCGAGCGCCTTCTGATCCTCTCTGGAGAGCTCGGAAGGGTAGATGGGCGCGCCATATTCGAGCGTGACATGGCCGCGCCGGACGTAGGGGACATGATCCTCAAAGATCGCGGAGGAGCCGGAGATCGCCATCGGGATGATGGGGCAGCCGGATTTGGACGCAACCTTAAAAGAGCCCTCGTGGAAAGGGAGCATGTCGAGCTCACTTTTGCCTCTGCTGCGCGTCCCCTCCGGGAAGATGGTGATTGAGACCCCGCTCTTTACCAGATTGATGCATTCCAGGATGGTCTGCAGGCCCGCGCGGACGTCCTTGCGGTCAAGGAACTGGCAGTGCAGAAATTTCATCCAGCGTGAGAGCAGGGGAATCCGGAGCATCTCCTTTTTTGATACATAGCCGGTCGGGAGCGGACAGCGCGCATAAGTGACCACGATGTCGAAGTAGCTGCGGTGGTTTCCGATATAAAGAACCGGCGTATCCTTCGGCACGTTCTCCTCACCGATTACGGTAAGCTGAATCCCGGCAAGCCAGGAAATGACCTTCAGCGCCCACTGGACAATCCGCAGAGAGCTGATGTCCCGCGCGGCGGGGTTCCATTTGCCGATCAGCCACTCCGCCAGAAAAATCGGAATGGATACGATCAGAAAACATATCAAAAAAAATATGATCAGGAAAAAACGAATCATAGGATCTTCTTCCTTATCTTCCGTATAATTTTGTCGTCTCAAGCAGCCATCGGGCAAGCCCCTCGTGCAGGTCGCCTTTTTTAAAGCGGAACGCCCAGTTATCCGCCGCGACGCCCGGTGTGTTCATACGAGCCTCCCTTCCCAGCTGAAGAAGATCCTGCAGCGGGAAAATGGCATATTTCGCTATGCTGTTCATGGCAATGCAGATAAAATCATGCCCTGCGTTGCTGCCATCCGCGTTTACCATGCGGCGGATACGGTCCTGGACGTTGTCAGGCTGATCCTGGTACCAGCCCATGGTCGTGTCGTTGTCATGCGTACCGGTGTAGCAGATACAGTTCGGCGTCGTATAATAAAATGGGATGTAGGTGGTGTCGTTCATATCGCCAAAGCCAAACTGCAGCACCTTCATGCCCGGAAAACCGAGCGAGTCGCGCAGGTGCTCTACCTCCGGCGTGATGACGCCCAGATCCTCCGCCCAGATCGGGAGATCCTCGCCGAGCTCTTTTTCAATGGCGCGAAACAGCTTCTCACAGGGGCCCTTGATCCACTGGCCGTTGACTGCCGTCTCCTCGCCGGCCGGAACAGACCAGTATGCTTCAAACCCGCGGAAATGGTCGATGCGGACGAAATCCGTCAGAGAAAGCTGGCGGCGTACCCGGCTGATCCACCAGAGGTAGCCGGTCTCCTCGTGATAATCCCAGTCGTAAAGCGGGTTGCCCCAGAGCTGCCCGGTCGCGCTGAAATAATCGGGCGGAACCCCTGCCACGTGGCTGGGATGCTCCTTTTCATCGAGCTGGAACAGGCGTTTATTGCTCCAGACGTCGGCGCTGTCCGTAGAGACAAAGATCGGCATATCGCCGATGATCTGGATTTCCCTTTCATGCGCGTAGTCGCGCAGCGCCTGCCACTGCTCCTGGAAGAGGAACTGGAGGAAACAGTAGTAGCGCATCTCTTCAGAAAACTCCAGACGCAGCGCCTTTTTCTGCTTTTCCGTCGGATTGCGGTATTCGGGCTCCCACTCCAGCCAGGAGATGCCCTTCTGCGCGTCCTTGCATGCCATAAACAGCGCATAGTCATCCAGCCAGCTTTTTTCCGCCTCGCAGAAAGCCTCGAAATTCTCAATCATGGTCTTATCCGGCGTGTGCAAAAAAGCAGTCCATGCCTTTTTCAAAAGTGTATTTTTAAAAGTGATCGCGGCGCCGTAGTCCACCTTGTCGGGATTCCATCTGGGCATGTCCGCCACATCCTCTTTGGAGAGCAGCCCCTGCTTTATCAGAATATCCGGGCTGATCAGGAGCGGCTGCCCGGCGAACGCCGACGGTCCCTGGTAGGGTGAATCCCCGAATCCGGTGGGACCCAGCGGGAGCACCTGCCACAGGTGCTGGCCGGACTTTTCCAGAAAATCAATAAAATCATAGGCGCCCGGCCCAAGATCGCCGATCCCATAGGGGGACGGGAAGGAAGTCGGATGTACGAGAATGCCGGATGAGCGGACCTTTTTAGGCTTTTCTGCCGGCTCAGCCGGGATGGAAGCGACGATTGTACTCATGAGAAGTCTCCTTTGCAGTTGATCTGAAGCATTGTTACTGGTCAGACCCGCACCACGCACTTGCTGCGGGGTGCGGAGTGAAAACGTAGTGTTTTCGGGCATCCGGCTCCATCGCGCAGCGATTTAATTAGCCGGATGCCGTTACAGGTCAAACCTGTAGAGGTAAAAATAACGTAAATCTGGTCAAGGTGCGACCTGTAACGAAGTATTACGCTAGTGTCCATTTTAGCACAGAAAGGGAAATGAAACAACTGAAAATCAGGTATAATTTGCTTTCCTCCGAAATAAGAATGGAAGTAGTGAGTGCAGGACTTCGACCTCTTATACGGAGAAAGGCCAGAGAGAGGGGTGAGAGGAAAAGGAAGATGTGGAAGATGGGCAAATCAAAGAAAGAGGACGCAGCGAGAACTGTGCCGGGTTTGGAGAAAGGAAATCGGAACAGGAAGCTGAAATGGAATCACAGAGGGAAAAAACGCGGCAGCCCGGCGGCATTCTGGCGGATATTGCCGATAGTCTGCCTTGCTGTGTTCACGCCTGCGGGCTGCCGGAGGCAGGAGGAAGGCGGGAGGACAGAGGTGGAATTTGAGATAATGACGGCGGAAGAGACTCCACAGGAGCTCCTGGCGGTCATTGAGGAAAATAAGGAGAAGGAGATGCGCCTGACCTGGACGGACCAGGGAGAGCTGTATCTGATCCGGGGCTATGGAAAACAGACGCAGGGAGGATACAGTGTCGCGGTTGCGGAATGTGCCGAGGATAAGGAGAACATCTGGTTTGATACCAGGCTGATTGGGCCTGCCCAGGAGGATACGGATCCGGGCGGGGCTTCGTATCCGTACGTGGTTGTAAAAATTGCCGCGACAGAAAAAGAAGTGGTCATTGAGTAAAGACCGCCAGATAAAGGCAGCCAGGTAAAGGACGTTGATGAAAGCTTTTGAATAAAGCTATGGAGTAAAGTAACAGTAATGGGGCAAAATAGCGCGGGCGCCAGGAAGGGAATGGCCGGCGGGGCGCGCCAGGTACTGGATTGCCCTCTGGCGGGGAATGAGGAGGCGGAAGCATGGATTTATTGATGAAGAATATCCATATGTGCCATCAGGCGAAGCATGCCATGTCACAGATGACTCTGGATGAGGATCTGAATGTGCCGGACGCAAAGCCGGACGTGGAGATGATTATTCAGAGCAGGGGCCATATCGTGTTGGAGCATTCGAGAGCGGAGAGCGGAAAGCTCTTTGTGGACGGCTTTATGGAGGTTGGTATTTTGTACATGGATGAGACGAAGGAGCGGCAGCTTTACCGGCTGGATGCAAAGCTGCCGTTTGACGAAATAATCGCGGTAGACGCCCTGGAGCCGGGCGAGAATGTACGGCTGCGCCACGAGACGGAGGATCTGAGCGTGTCACTGATCAATTCCAGAAAGCTTTCTATCCGCGCCCTGGTGCGGTTTGAAGCGTCCGTGGAGGAGATTTATGATTTGTCGGCCGCGGTAGAAATACAGGGAGCCCCCGCGCGAAGCCTCTCGGAATGGGGCGGGGAGCCTGGTGCCCGGCGAAGCGAAGGGGCGGACGTGTCGGGGCGCTCCTGGCGGTCGAACCCGGCGCGAAAGGACGAGGCGGCCGGGCAGCCGGGGATCGCTCTTTGCAAAAAAAGAGAATCGTTGGAGTTTTTGCAGCTGGAGGTGCAGAAAAAGGATATCCTGCGCCTGAAGGAGGATGTGCAGCTGCCTTCAAACAAGCCGAACATCCGCGAAGTGCTCTGGGAGGATATCCAGTTGCGCGGCTGCCGGACGCAGCTGGAGGAGGGGCGTGTCAGTGTGCGGGGCAGCCTGTTTGTCTTTGTACTTTATCGCGCGGAGGATGAGAAGGAAAGTATCCAGTGGATGGAGCAGGCGGTACCCCTGGAGGGGAGCCTCGCCTGTGACGGCTGCACGGCCGGCCTGGTTCCGGATGTGGAGGCCTCCCTTTCCGGAGCTGACCTGACAGTGAAGGAGGACATGGACGGCGAGATGCGGATTTTCCATCTGGAGGGCGTACTGGATTTGAGTATCTGCCTGTATGGGTCAGATACTGCTGAAATTCTTTCGGACGTCTATTCTCCGGAAAAAGATCTGGAGCTGAAGACGAGTGATGAGACGTATGAGACACTCATCGTCCGGAATGAATTAAAATGCCGCGCCCAGGGGAAAATACGAATTCAGGGGGCGAAGCCGCGGATCCTCCAGATCTGCCACAGCAGCGGGAGTGTACAGATTGACAAAACGGAAATCGTGGAAAACGGAATAAAAATAGAAGGCGCGCTGCCGGTTTCCATTTTATACATTTCCTCCGACGACAGTATTCCATTTGCCGTGCTGGAAGGGTCGATTCCTTTTACGCACATTGCGGAGGCACAGGGAATGGATTTGGGAGTGCGAAATGGGGAATCTGAGAGCTTACGTGTCGCGAGGATGGCGGAAGCGCAGGGAATGAATCAGAAAACACGAAAAGAAGATGGGCTTTCGCTCTGCCGCTACACGCTGACCCCGGTTCTCGATCAGCTCTCCGCCACAATGTCTGACAGCGAGGAGATTGAAATCCGTGCTTCGGTCGGCTTGAACCTGTTTGCCGTACGCACCTGCCATGTGTGCTGTATTCACGAAATTCGTGAGAAGGATTACGACGCGGAACGGCTCCTGGATGTGCCGGGGATTGTTGGCTACATCGTTCAGGAGGGAGACACTCTCTGGGATATCGCCAGAGAATATTTTTCAACACCGCAGCAGATCATGGAGATGAACGGCCTGACGTCGGAGAATATCAAAAAGGGAGACTGCCTGATTCTCATGAAAAATATAAAGATGTGTCCTTCGTGATGCGCAAAAAAATCAATTGAATAATTTGATTCTTTATGCTATGCTTTGCCTGATAGAAAATGACAGGCATGGTGCGTATTCATGATAGAACGAACATTAAAGGCGAGGGCGAAAATTAATCTGGGACTGGATGTCCTGCGAAAAAGGCCGGATGGCTATCACGATCTGCGCATGGTCATGCAGACGGTAGATTTGTGTGATGAGATTACACTGCGCGTGCCTGACGGACAAAAGGAGAAGGCGGAGCGCATTTCCCTGAGATGCCTGTTTCATGCCCAGGATGAACGGCCGGGTTTCGGACAGGGCGAAAGGGCGGCGCGAGAAACAGCCCCCGCGCGAAGCGTGCCGGAATTGGACGGCCGGCCAGGCTTCGGAGAGGGCGAAGGGGCGGCGCGAGAGACAGCCTCCGCGCGAAGCGTACGGAGGCGAGATGGCCGGTCTGTCTCCAAAAGAGATGAGGGGGAGGTGCCTGCCGACTCACGCAACCTGGCGTACCGCGCCGCACATCTTCTGATGGAAGAGTTCGACATCCGGGAGGGTCTGGAGATCACCCTGGAAAAGCACATTCCGGTGGCCGCCGGACTGGCGGGCGGCAGCTCTGATGCGGCGGCCGTGCTGGTCGGCGCAAATGAGCTGTTTGGACTGGGCTTAACCGTGCGGGAGCTGATGGAGCGCGGCGTGAAGCTCGGGGCGGATGTCCCTTACTGCATTATGCGCGGCACCGCTCTGGCGGAGGGGATCGGGGATCGCCTGACGCGGCTGCCGGACGCGCCCCGTGCGTATGTACTGCTCGCCAGGCCTCCCATCTGCGTCTCCACGAAATATGTGTATGACAGGATTGATCTTCGTGAAACGAATTCTATTATGATACATCCGGATATTGATGCACAGGTGCAGGCAGTTCGTGACGGAGACCTGTACCGGATGGCGGCTCTCATGGGGAATGTGCTGGAGACGGTGACGATCCCGGCTTTTTCTGTGATCAGCGAGATAAAGGAGCTGGTGCTGCAATATGGCGCGGTGAATGCCATGATGAGCGGCAGCGGCCCGACGGTGTTCGGACTTTTTGACGACCGGGGGAAGGCAGAGCGAGCGTATGAAGTACTTTCCAGGGGAACACTCGCGGACGAGGTTTTTCTGACGACTTTCTATTGAAACAGGTCGGAAATTCTGGCGATTGTGATTCGCACGTCAGGCGATACAGGATGCATTCGTTATTCCGCAACAGACTTTTATTCCGTAACAGATTTTGACCGGGAATCATCCTGGCTGGATGGGAGAAGACAAATGATTGATACATTACAGATGGAAATGAATGAATATCTTCCGCTGCGGGACGTCGTGTTTCAGACGCTTCGGCAGGCGATTTTAAGGGGGGAGATCAGCCCCGGGGAGCGCCTGATGGAGATCCACCTGGCGCAGAAGCTGGGCGTCAGCCGGACGCCGGTGCGCGAGGCGATCCGGATGCTGGAGCTGGAGGGTCTGGTGACGACGGTTCCCAGAAAAGGCACGGTTGTGGCGGAGATTACGATTTCCGATCTGGAGGACGTACTGGAGGTTCGTCAGGCGCTGGAGGCGCTGGCGGTTCGCCTTGTCTGCAAAAGGATCACGAAGGAGCAGCTTGCGCAGATGAAATGTCTGGCGACCGATTTCCGCGAGACCCTGAACCGCGATGATGTGGTGGCGTGCGCGGAGGCGGATATGAAATTTCACGACGCCATCTATGACGCGACCGGAAATAAACGCCTCATCCAGATCCTGAATAATCTGTGGGAGCAGATGTACCGTTACCGCATGGAATACCTGAAGGATAAGGATTCCCACCAGATTCTGGTGGAAGAGCATGAGGAGATTCTGCGGGCGCTGGAAGCGCGCGATGAACAGAAGGCGCTCGAAGCGACCTGCCGGCACATTGACCGGCAGAAGGAGCACATTATCGCGGAGCTGAGTGAGAAACACTCTTAGGAACTTAAGAACGATTTTTTGCGTAAAGTGGCAAAATTTCGGTTTATCCGGGTTAGGGGACTTAAAACGATTATTTGCGCAAAATGGAAAAATTTCGCTTCCGGTTTACCCGGGTCAGGAACTGTCAAGATTACTGCAAAAGGATTACTGCAGAAAGAGGAGTGTACATTATGGAAAAATTTCTGGAATTGATCAGCCGGGAGGTGTCGGGCGCATTTGAGGCGTGCGGCTATGACGCCTCTTATGGGAAGACCGGCATTTCGAACCGACCGGATTTGTGCGAGTATCAGTGCAACGGCGCGATGGCGGCGAAAAAGAAATATCAGAAGGCGCCGATCCTGATTGCGAAGGAGATCGTGGAAAGGCTGACAGGAAATCCGATGTTTTTGAGTGCCGAGGCGGTGAACCCCGGCTTTATCAATCTGCGGGTGTCTGGTGAATGCCTTGCAGGATACCTGGGCGTGATGGCAGCGGACGAGAACCTGTCCGTAGAAAAGGCTTCCACTCCGAAGACGATTATCATCGACTATGGCGGGGCGAATGTCGCGAAGCCGCTCCATGTGGGGCATCTGCGCTCGGCGATCATTGGAGAGAGCGTGAAACGGATCTGCCGGGCGGCGGGTCATCAGGTGATCGGCGACGTGCATCTGGGCGACTGGGGCCTGCAGATGGGTCTGATTATTACGGAGGTGCGGCACAGAGAGCCGGATCTGCCGTATTTTGACGAGAGCTTTGACGGCGAATATCCAGAGGAAGCGCCGTTTACGATCGCGGAGCTGGAGGAGATCTATCCGACTGCCAGTGAAAAGTCGAAGGAGGATGAGGCCTATAAAGCCGAGGCGCTGGAGGCGACAGCCAGGCTGCAGGACGGTGTGCGCGGCTACCGGGCGCTCTGGCAGCATATTCTGAATGTTTCCATTGCGGATCTGAAAAGAAATTATAGCAGCCTGAATGTGGAGTTTGACCTGTGGAAAAAAGAATCCGACGCCCAGCCGTATATCGCGGACATGGCGGAATATATGAAGCGGGAAGGGTACGCCTATCAGGATCAGGGCGCGCTGATTGTGGACGTCAAAGAAGAGAGCGACACGAAGGAGGTGCCGCCCTGCATGATCCTGAAATCGGACGGCGCGGCCCTCTACACGACGACCGACCTGGCGACGATCATTGACCGTGTGAAGCATTACGACCCCGACGAGATCATTTATGTCGTGGACAAGCGGCAGGAGATGCATTTTACGCAGGTCTTCCGCTGTGCGCGCAAAACCAGGCTGGTAAAGGAAGATGTGGAGCTGAAGTTTCTCGGCTTCGGCACGATGAACGGCAAAGACGGCAAACCGTTTAAGACCCGTGAGGGCGGCGTGATGCGCCTGGAAAGGCTGATTGCCGAGATCAATGAGGAGATGTACAAAAAGATCATGGAAAATCATGAGGCGGATCCGGATGAGGCGCGCCAGACAGCCGCGCTGGTCGGGCTTTCTACGATCAAGTACGGCGACCTCTCCAACCAGGCCTCCAAGGATTATGTCTTTGACGTGGACAAGTTCACCTCCTTTGAGGGAAATACCGGGCCTTACATTTTGTATACAATCGTCAGGATCAAGTCGATTCTGAAAAAATACTGTGCGGCCGAAGGAACGGTTCTTCCGACC
Organism: Lachnospiraceae bacterium; assembly: GCA_021203145.1. Taxonomy (GTDB): domain Bacteria; phylum Bacillota; class Clostridia; order Lachnospirales; family Lachnospiraceae; genus Choladousia. The sequence continues at coordinate 52,247 of JAJQBS010000063.1, forward strand.
GCGATCCTCGCCCCCGCGAATGAGAGCGAGAAAGCCCTGATGCTGGAGCTGGCGCAATTCAACAGCGTGATGGAGCAGGCGTTTGAAGAGCTTGCCCCGCACAGGATCTGCTCGTTTATCTACGAGCTTTCCAATGCGCTCAACCGTTTCTATCATGAGACGAAGATTCTCTCACATGAGGACGAGGTGCAGAAGGCGGGGTGGATCGCGCTGCTGAACCTGACCAGGCGCGTACTGGAGACCTGCATTGATTTACTTGGATTTACAGCTCCCGAGCGGATGTAAAGCTCCAAATCGACCGCAGGGATTTGCCGGATACAGAGGATTATTATGCTGGATATTTTACTGGACGCCCTGACAGACTGCGTCAGGCTGCTGCCGTTTCTGTTTTTATCCTATCTGGCGGTGGAATACATCGAGCACCGGATGGATGACCGTTCAAAAGAGATGATTTATCACGCGGGGAAGGCCGGTCCGCTGATCGGAAGCCTTCTGGGCGTGATCCCCCAGTGCGGATTTTCCGCGGCAGCTGCGGGGCTTTTTGCTGCCCGCGTGGTGTCGCCGGGTACGCTGATCGCGATTTTTCTGTCCACCTCGGACGAAATGCTTCCGCTGATGCTCTCGGCGGGCATCCAGGCGGGCGTCATTTTCCGTGTACTGGTGGTCAAAGTGGCCGCGGGAGCCCTGATCGGGCTGCTTGTGGATTTCATCGCCGCGAGGCTGCATCTGTGGAATCCGTCCATATCAGAAAAGCCGCGGATTTTACCGCCCGGAAAGAGAATCGGCGAGGGGGAAAGGGGTCAGAAAATGACCGGTCTGCAGCTGGATCCGGGGCAGGCGCAGAAAAAGCCTGTCCGGCATCTGAATCCGGGTTGGCCTCAGAAAAAGCCTGTCCGGCATCTGAATCCGGGTCGGCCTCAGAAAAAGCCTGACTGGCATCTGGACCCGGGGCAGCCGGAACACAAAGAGCGGATGCATATGTGCGATAAAGGGCACTGTAATTGCAACGAGGAGGGAATTTTCCGCGCGGCGCTTCACCATACGCTGCAGACAGCCCTGTTTCTTTTTCTGATATCGTGGGTTCTGGGCTTTGGAATGGAATGGTTCCAGGATACGGCCTTTTCCAGAGGGATTTTTTCGATCCCGCAGATTCAGGCCACCCTTGCCGCACTTGTCGGCATGATTCCAAACTGCGCCGCATCCGTACTCATCACGCAGCTTTACCTCGAAGGAGTGCTGGGCAGCGGGGCGCTTTTTTCCGGGCTGCTCTGCGGGGCGGGTACCGGGCTGCTTGTTCTATACCGGGAAAATGACCGTCCGCGCGAAAATCTTGTCCTCACGGTTGTTCTGTATGTGAGCGGGGTATTTGCGGGGACACTCGCGGGATCGGCGGGGATTTTATGAGTGATTAGCAAAAAATGCCATTATCAAAGCAATAAATACGGAGAACAAAATCGTGATTTTTGTTATCTTTATCAGTAAAGTGGCAATTGCTTATATTTTTACAGGAGGGAAACTGGCGCTATGAGGAGAGAAGAGGCGAGAAGGAAGGCTGTGGAGCTTGTTTCCAAAATGACGACAGAGGAAAAGGCGAGTCAGCTGCGGTATGATGCGCCCGCGATCAAACGGCTGGGGATTCCGGCCTACAACTGGTGGAATGAGGCGCTTCACGGCGTCGCGAGGGCAGGGCAGGCGACGGTGTTTCCGCAGGCGATCGGTCTGGGAGCAACGTTTGATACTGCGCTGGTCGGCGAGATTGCGGACGTGATCGCGACAGAGGGGCGTGCGAAGTTTAACGCATATTCGAAAAAAGGAGACCGTGATATTTATAAGGGACTGACCTTCTGGTCTCCGAATGTAAATATTTTCCGCGATCCGAGATGGGGGCGCGGTCATGAGACTTATGGCGAGGATCCATATCTGACGAGCCGGCTGGGCGTCGCGTTTGTCAAAGGCCTCCAGGGGGACGGCGAGACCATGAAGGCTGCGGCCTGCGCGAAGCATTTTGCGGTGCATTCCGGGCCGGAAGCGATCCGCCATGAGTTCGACGCCCGGGCGAGCGCGAAGGATATGGAGGAGACCTACCTTGTGGCGTTTGAGACCCTTGTAAAAGAAGCACAGGTGGAAGCGGTGATGGGCGCGTACAACCGTGTGAACGGCGAGCCGGCCTGCGCGAGCCGGGCATTACAGGAAAAGCTGCGCGGCGAATGGGGGTTTGAGGGCCATTTCGTCTCCGACTGCTGGGCGATCAGCGATTTCCACGAGCGCCATATGGTGACGAAGAACGCCTGCGAGTCGGCGGCGTTGGCGATCAATACCGGCTGCGACCTGAACTGCGGCGTGACTTATCTTTATATCATGAAGGCTTATGAAGAAGGGCTTGTGACGGAGGAGACTATCACGGAGGCGGCCGTCCGTCTGTTTACGACCCGCTATCTGCTCGGGCTGTTTGACGGCAGCGAGTATGACGACATTTCTTATCCGGAGGTCGAGTCGCCGGCACATCTGGCTCTGGCGGAAAAGGCGGCCGAGGAGAGCTTTGTATTATTAAAAAATGACGGGATTCTTCCGTTAAAGAAAGAAACTCTGAAAACAGTCGGGCTGATCGGCCCGAACATGAACAGCCGCGCGGCTCTGATCGGGAATTACCATGGGACGGCTTCGCGCTATGTCACGATCCAGGAGGGGATCCAGGACTATCTGGGGTCGGACGTGCGCGTCCTGACAAGCGTCGGCTGCGAGCTGTTTCGCGATCATTCAGAATCGCTCTCGCGGGGACAGAACCGCCTGAGCGAAGCGCGGATTGTGGCTGACGCAAGCGACGTTGTGCTTCTCTGCGTGGGACTTGACGAGACCCTGGAGGGGGAGGAAGGCGACACCGGGAACAGCGACGCGTCGGGCGACAAGGCAGATCTGCAGCTTCCACAGGTGCAGCGCGAGCTGATGGAGGTGGTCGCTGCGAGCGGCAAGCCTGCCATTCTGCTTCTGATGGCGGGGAGCGACATTGATCTGAGCTACGCCGCAGAGCATTTTGACGCAGTCATGGTATTGTGGTATCCGGGCGGCGAAGGAGGAAGGGCGGCGGCAAAAGTGCTGTTTGGCGATGCTTCCCCCTCAGGCAAGCTGCCGGTGACCTTTTACGAATCGTTGGTCGAGCTGCCTGAATTTACAGATTACTCCATGCAGGGGCGTACCTACCGCTATATGGCAGGGAAGGCACAGTTCCCATTCGGATACGGGCTTACATACGGCAAGGCCGAAGTGACAGCGGCGGAAATCCGGGCGGGAGAGCCGCGCAACACTTCAGCTCCGGCGGAGCGCGGGGACAAAGCGGCGCAAGACCAACCGGCTTCTACTAAGAAAGAACCGGATGCAGTATCCCGCGAGGCGCAGGAGGGCGTAACAATCTTTGCGGAGGTGACAAACCGGGGCAGCTTTGATACGCAGGATGTCGTGCAGGTTTATGTGAAAAAAACAGACTGCCCGGATGCGGTGCCAAACCCACAGCTGCAGGCGTTCGCGAGAGTCTCCCTGAAAGCGGGAGAGACCAGGCAGCTGCCGCTGAAGCTTTCCCCGAAAGCATTCACCGTGGTAGACGCCAAAGGCGTCCGTCGGGAAGAGAGCGGTACCTATGCGATCTATGTCGGCTGCAGCCAGCCGGACGAGCGGAGCGTGGAGCTTACCGGGATCCGGCCGCTGAAAATCCTGTATGAGACCTAATAAGCTACATATTATTTTACGCGACATACGGACGCCTGATACCTGACAGAGTACTGAATGGGGGAAAAGAGATCTTGTTTATGAACGAAATTTTTAAAGCAGTGGTTGACGCCGAGGATGCGCCGGTTGTCATCTGCGATACGGAACACCAGATTGTCTATATGAACCCGACCGCCATGAAACGGTATGAAAAATGGGGCGGGGGCGCACTTGTGGGCAGATCCATTTTTGACTGCCACAATCCCCGCTCAAAAGAGATCATTTTGTCCGTGTATGCGAGATTTTCCGATAATCCCGGTTTAAATAAGGTGTATACATACACAAAAAAACGGGACGGTGAGGACACCGATGTCTATATTGTTGCTCTTAGAAACGAAAGCGGCTCTCTGATCGGCTATTACGAGAAGCATGAGAGCCGTATACATGAGCAGGAGCAAGTATGAAGGAACTGCCCGGCTTAAAAGATCGGGCATATATTAAGTATGTGCTGGAGCATTATGACCCGGATCGGAACCTGCTCATTGACAGCAGCGGTCTCCCGAACGGGATCCATATGCCGCTGACAGGCACCAACCAAGTTTACTGTTTTTCACTCAGCCTCACAAGCGCATGCTACAGTTCTTCTTTATAGCACTTCTATTTTGCAATAATGCACCTTATCTTTTTTGTAATAGCCAATGCCGACCAGAATAATCCTCCCGGATGTCTTTGGCTGCTCACCGATTTTCCCCTGGAATTTCAATGCATAATTCTTATCTTTGATCTGCTGCAAAGCCACCTCCGGAGAGTCGTCTACTTTCAATTCAATAATAATGCCATCGTCCGCCCTGCTGTATGGATAGAAAATATAATCCACGTACTCAATTCCGGCTTGATCTTCCCGCTGCATATCATATTTATTTCTTGCAGCAATGTAAGCGAGTTTTACACTGCCAGAGAGTTCTGCTTCGTCGTTATAAGCTTTTAACGGCGATTCTGTCGTGTGTACAATGGACAGTACCTTTCCGATGGTATCCTCATCCCCATCATAAGTTGCCTGCAGGATACGTGCGGATTCCTTTTCCAGCTCACGCATATAGCTGTACTTTGGCTCTGTCCGTATAATCCGGTCAAATTCCAGTTCAAGCTCCTTGTTTGGAATGCGTACGCAACCGTTATTATAATTCAGATATCCATACACGGTCATAACAGACAGAATCTCATCCCTGTGCTTTAGCTCTGCTGCCGTGGAAGCGTATTCTGAAAGGTCTGCTTCGACTGGCTCGCCTGCTGCAAGAAGCATCACCGCCTCCTTCACACCATCAACATCGTCCAGCACATAATCCCTTAGCTCATCATATTCCCCTGCTTTTGCCCAGTAATTGTTAAGCGTATTCCGCGTAAGGGCACGCACAACGGAATTGGGGTTGTAGATACTACTGCCATCTTCTCTTTGATACCCATCATACCATTCTGCCAGATCTTCTCGTGAAAATTCCGGTCTGGCATGATTTCTCAGATAGCGTTGATACAATACATCTACTTCTTCGCCTGTAAAGCCAAAATATTCATCATATATGTCACTGTTCGCCATGTTATATTCATCAAAATGATTCATCGTATCACTGGCAGAATATTTCCTGATAGGAAGTATTCCGGTCAGATATACCATCTCAACATACGACATTCCCTTCGTCATGCCTCCGAGGAACGCAGTGAATTTACCCCTGTCCGATTCTGTAAAATACTCTTTATGAAAAATATAATCCCACTCATCAAAAATCATAATAAACTTTTCTTTTTTATTCGCCAGCGACACAATGCGTAAAGCGGCCCCCAAAGAATCCTCCTCACGAATCTTCGCATTCGGATAGGCTTCTTTTAAATCGTCAAACAGCCGCATTTTTATGGTTCTGATATACTCCCGGTAAGATTCGCACTCCTCCACTGCCCGGCTGAAATCTATATAAATCAGATTATGCTGGTTCATATGTTTCGTATAATCCTCTTCTCCGGCAATCTTAAGATGAGAAAAGACTTCTGCGCTGTCTGCTCCTTTGCCGAAGAAAGAGCCAATCATTGCAGCCGCTACGGATTTTCCAAACCGTCTTGGCCTGGTAACAGAAAGATAGCTTCCCTGTTGCTCCACAAGCGGGATTAATTCTGCCAGAAACTTCGTTTTATCCACAAAATATGGCTTCACCGTTTCTCGTTTGTAAATGTCTATAATATCATCCGGGTTCAGATAGTATCCCATACGTCTCCCACCTCCTGTTGTTTTTGCCTTCCCAATCTGTATTTTTAGGTTACCACGATTCCCTGCTTATTTCAACCCCAAAACAGAGAGTCGCTATTTCGGCTATTTCATTACTTCGAAAAAACAGGGGTCTGACTTGTAACTATATTTTTCCATTCTGAAAAATATGGGCGGTGAAGTTGAATTGATTGAAAAACAGAAGCAAGTATAATGGCACCAGGAGCTAAAGATTTAAAGGACAGTGAGGCGATAAAGGTATGAAAAATGAAACAAACGAAGCAAAAGACAACAAAAAGCAAATGATGATGAGCGAGAATATTATGACGCTGCTGCCGAAAATGGCGGTGCCGACAATTACCGCTCAGCTGATCACAACGATTTACAACCTGGTGGATACTTATTTTGTAAGTACACTGGGAACAAACGCGACGGCGGCTGTGGGCGTGAACAGCTCTCTGGAGCGTCTGATCACGGTGATTGGCTCCCTGATTGGGGCCGGCGCCTGCAGCTATATCGCGAGGCTCTTAGGGGCGAAGAAGGATGAGCATGCGAATCAGGTGCTTTCTACATGCATTTTCACAGGCCTTGGACTTGGAGTCATCTTCATGGTGATCGGCAAGATGATTCTCGGCGACATGGTATACTGGCTGGGCGCGACGGAGGAATGCGCGACCTATTCCATCCAGTATGGAACCTATGTGCTGTACGCGGCGCCATTCATGATTGGCAGCTTTATTTTAAATATGTGTCTGCGAAGCGAAGGCAGCGCTACGTATTCGATGATTGGTATCGGATTTGGCGGTATCCTGAACTGCTTCCTGGATCCGCTGTTCATCTACGGACTGGGGCTTGGCGTGGCCGGTGCGTCCATGGCGACGGCGATCTCGAAGACAATCAGCTTCATCATCCTGCTTATGCCTTATATCCGCAAGACAACCATCGTGGAAATTTCTATTCGAAGATTCAAGCTGGTATGGCATGACGTTCAGGAGGTTGTCACGATCGGGTCGAGTTCCTTCTTCCGTTCGATCCTGACCGTCTGCGCTTCTGTAGCGATCAACCGCGTGGCGGGCAGCTATTCTACCGCATCGCTGGCGGCTCTTTCCGTGGCAACTCGTATCATGGAGTTCCCGTTCGCGTTCATTCTCGGCTTTGGACAGGGCTATCAGCCGGTGGTCGGCTTCAACTGGGGTGCGAGTAACTGGAAACGTGTGAAAGACAGCTACTCCATAGGCTGCGCGATGGCAGTCGGCGGCTCGGTTGTGATGGGAGCTATTATCTTTATTTTTGCAAGACCGCTGATCAAGATTTTCAATACAGAAGCAGACGCGGAGGTACTCCGTCTGGGGATGCTCTGTATCAGGCTTCAGTGCTTCGGCCTGATTGCGCATGCACTCAGTTCGCAGGTGAATATGTTCTTTGCCGGCATCGGCAACGCGGCGCTCGCGCTTGTAGCAAACTTCGCGAGACAGGGATACTGCTTCTATCCGGTATTGCTGATTGCCCCGAGGCTTTTTGGAGTAGAGGGTGTGGCCGCAACGCAGGCGGTAGCAGATCTTTTGAGCGCGTTTGTAATTGTTCCCCTGTTCTTCTATGGGCTGAAGGTCATCCGCAGGGCTGAGGAGGGAACGCTTGAGGTGAAAAAAAAGGACACGCACCATCACAAACAAATAGCATGACATCCAGATTCCGCACTCTGGCAGTCATAGAAAAACAGAAATGAAAAAAGGAAAGGAGAAAATTATGTTTATCGAGGTTGACAAGGAGATCATTGACACGGCTGACGATAATATTGTAAAGATCCGTCAGAAGCTGTTTCCGGAAGAGGAACAGATGCCGCTTGCAAAATATTTTTATAACTACCCGCTGCATATGCCGACGCCGGTTGAGATGCAGGTGATCCAGAAGCCGATGGATGTAGCGGACGCGATTCGCCCGGAGAATTTTATGGATTTTTTAAAACCGTACGGATATGATAAAGTGGAGCTGGGCTACTGTATGTTTGAAGATGGTTCGGCCTACGTGGCGACCTATCGTGTGAGGCCTCCGTACATTACTTCTGAGATGGAGAGGTGGTACCGCAACTGGAGAAACCTGAAATCCAAAAGTATGGTGCCGGGCCATGGAAATCTCAGATATAAAATCTGGAATTACGCAGATCATTTCGACCATTATTATATAAACTGGGAGGATGGCTCGGATGGCATTCACACCACTGAGAGCCTGGATCTGGGGGCGGGCGACCGTATGTACGATACGATTCGTCATCAGTTCGACCTGAAGGATTTCGGACTTACGGATGAAAAGCTGCAGGAGCTGAAGGACGCGGGCTGCCAGCTGACCGGCAAGGGATCCTATGAGACCTTTGACGAGTCGGGCACGCACCTTTGCGTTGCTTACTCCCGCCCGTGCCCATTAGGCGGCGTTGAAACCAGGAGCCGCGAATGGATCGGCTGGAGGCCGGTGAATGGGAAGCTTGTGAGAGATTACAGCACGAAAGTGGACGAGGCTTATCTGAAGAAGGTGGTCATCCACACGCTGATCGAGTGGGAGCATCTTTACACATTTCTCCCGGATCTGTACGAGGAATACCATGACCAGCCGATGGATGCGGACTGAAAAATTGCAGTGCTTCTGAACAGCGGGCCGCAGGCCCGCATAAAAATAATCATTTTGCGCTTTGCGCAGGAAAGGAGAGACTTAGGAATATGTTTACCTTAAAAGGAAGAACCATGGTGATCACAGGAGGCGCAGGAAACAACGGCTCAACAATCGTAAACGCGGCGCTGGAAGCGGGGATGAATGTGGCGCTGCTGAGCGGGATGCATACGAAGGCACAGAAGGCGATCGCAGAAAAAATCAATCCCAAATATCGTGATCATGTGATCGGAATTGCGCAGAACCCGAAGGCAAAATGGGAGGAGAACCTGGCCGCCGCGCCGGAAATCTATGAGACGCGCGAGCATATGAGTGACATGATCCGCCTGGTTTATGAGCGCTTTGGAAGCGTAGACGTAGTTGTGAATGCAAAGGGCGGCCACATCCGCTACGATTTTGAACATACGGATAAGGCCATCTGGCGCCACTCCATGGAGGTAGTAGAATCCGCGTTTGTGAACGCGAAAAACGCACTTCCATATCTGCTGGAGAGCAAAGCGGCGCGTATCATTAATATCACTACCTGCGACGCCCGGAACGGCGGCTATTTCCTGGATCCGTCCTTCGCCGCTGCCCGTGCGGGTCTGGAAGCGCTGACATATGAGCTGGCTAAGGAACTGGGGCCGAAGGGGATTACGTCCAACTGTATCCTGGTCGGCCACTGCGAAGGGGATGTCCCGGAGGAAGACGCCCTGAGCGATGAGGAACGCGCGAAGATGATCTCGAAGATTCCGGTGGGACGCATGATGGTTCCGCAGGACCTTGTCGGAGCGTTCATGTTCCTGGCGAGTGAGGAGGCAAGCTTTGTAAATGGCGCCAGAATTGATATCAATGGCGGCCTGATTGTTGGCTGAGAAGATAAGCAGAAGCATAGAAGAAAATCCTGGCAGGAGGGTTACTGTCTGCTGATGTCGTCGTACCGGTTGCATCAGCAGACATAAATCGGAAAGGAGGAGCAGGGGCAATGAGCATGATTTATGATGACGGCATGCCATATTATAAGGTGCCGGAGCTGTCAGAAGAGGAGAAAGCGATGCCGTCCTCGCGTTTTTACACGGATTACAGACTGTATCCGCCGGGACCAATCCAGCAGCAGATTCTGGATGCGGGACCGATCGCAGCAGAGGACGCGATACCAATTGAACACTGGCTGGATCACCTGCAGATTACCGGATATCCGAAGGTCTGCTATGGGTATACCATGATGCCGGGAGGGTACGGATTTTATATTGAGTATTCTGCATCGCCGGTGACCTGGCAGGGCAAGTGGAGGCGCTGGTACGGAAAATGGTATAATCAGCATTCCAGAGGGATGGCAGAAGGACAGGGCAATCTGCGGTATAAAATCTGGAATCCGCTGGATCACTGGGATCATCGGTTTGTAAACGGTGAGAATGATAAAGACGGGGTGTGGTCTCTGGAAACCCTGGATCTGGGCGCGGGAGGCGACCCGAGCAAGGGGATTCCGGCGATATCGCATAACATTGACCTGCGCGATTATGGACTTTCCGAAGAGCGTTAGATGAGCGTCCGCGCGCACACCGTCCGGGCACCTGGATTTTCGGACAGGAGTACCGCTATCAGACGAATTACTGGAAGGGAGCTCCTTTCCTGGTAGAATATCTTCCGATTCTCGCGGGAGCGCCAAAGGGACAGAAATGCGACTGGGCTCCGATGGAAGTGTTTGTTCGTCCGAACGTAGAGCGCGACGGACATAAAGGCGGCCCGTTCCAGCAGATTCGTCATGATGCGGATCTGATGTCATTTTTCATCAGTATTGACCCGGATGATCAGGAGGATCTGGGAGCTCATATTGATTATCATATGGGAACCGGGGAGGATGAGGAGATTGTTGATGTGGACGAATCTGTCTGCATGTTCGTGCCGAAGGGAGAAGTAAACTGCCCGGTGGATATCAGCGACGTGCGCCGTCCCTTCCTGCAGCTGAACATCCTGACGCAGCCGACAAAGGACGCGTGCTATATTGAGCATCTGTATCACCCGTTCCCGAAGGAAGAAGAGGAAAAAGAAGAAAAGAAGGAAAATGAGGAATAATCGCTGAACAGAAATTTTAGCCAGAGTAAGAGAGAGGAGATTATAAGCTATGAGCAAGTATGATAAGTATAAAGTGACATCCATGGATACCAGCAATCAGCCGAAGACAGACGGTGTGAAGCCGACCTTTATTTTTGGAAAAGAGACCTTCGAGGAGGCTCCGTACCATGTAGAGATTACTACGATTACAGGTAATTGCTCCATGATGGCGGGAACAGACAAGGGAGAAGAGAAGAAGGTCATTGAGGACAGCAATTATTTTTATGGCTACAACGGACCCTATCCGCGCTATACGATGGAAGCAGACCGCTATATCTTTTTCTTCGGCACGAATCTGAAGGATCTGCGCGACCTTGGCGCACATGTAGAGTTCCATATGGGCGATGATGTGCGGGACGAGGAAGAAATCTTCCATTTTGATGAGCCGCGCTGCATCTACGTGCCCCAGGGCGTTCGTTTTGGCCCGATCAAGGTCAGCAATTTCAAGCAGAATGTAATCATGTTTGATATTATCGCGGCTCCGTCGCTGAAGGAAGGCAAGGTTGTGCCGGATTTCACCTACTTTTCGGAGTATAGAGACCAGATGCGTCTGAAAGCGCAGAAGGAAGCACAGAACGATTGATGACAGTTCAGATTTGGTGCCCTGACCGGATGGCGGGGCACCAAAGTTAAAAGGAGCAGATATGAATCCATATTATAGTTACCCCGATATTTCTCTTTGGCAGCTGGAAAGCTGGAATAAAAAAATCAATCCGCTCTTTGGGCTGATCCGCACGCTTGGGGAACTGCCCGAGGACCGGAGAGGCGTAGATCAGCTTCCTGCCTATCAGAGGGATCCCGAGGAGGTAAAGGTACTGCCGGGCTATCAGTATAAGAGCGGAAGCTATGACGATCCGTCTGTAGTAGAACAGTGGGCGAAGCGGGGAATGCAGGTGTATTCCAGAGAGGGCGGCACGATGCGGTCGGTTGTGTTTACTCCTGCGGACGCGGCGCCGGGTTCTCTTCCTTTGCTGGTGATTTTTCACAGGGAAAGCTATGAGGATCCGTTCTGGGCATTAAAGACACTGGATATTTTTAAAGAAGACTGCTCTTTGGCGGCAGAAAAGAAAAGCTACGCAATCTGGTTTATCGTGACCAATAATATGCCGGATTTACGCCGTTCCTATTGTGGGATGCTTCGCTATGATATGACTGACGAAATTGATACGGAACGGATTTATCTGGACGTCCGTCTGCTACTGGCACACGGTCAGAAGCTTTCCTCACTTGAGGATTTCCGCTATATTCTGGATGACGGCACAGTGGCCCCGAATCCGGATGACTGCATGGAAGAGTTTGAGGGGTATCCGGTACTGAAAATTTCCAACCGGATTTCAGAGCATATTACGCCCACCTTTACAAGTATGACGACAGAGGGGCAGCAGGACGGAACCATTGATTTTGACGCGACCTATCATTCTGAGACAGGAAAACGGATGATGGAAGCGATCCGAATTGAATATGATTATGACGATTTTATGGATCCGGGAGTGCAGGCGATCATCCGGGACTTAGGGCTGGAATGTGAGTGCGGGGAGACGGAAGGTTCTCCGTGGGCGCTCCTTCTGCCGAAATGTGCCATGGAGAAGGATGGAAAAGAGCTTCCCCTTCTTGCGGTTTTCTGCGGAAAACAGGCGATGATCACCTCCCTGACTTTTTATTATCAGTATGTAAAAATTGCGGCGCAGGGGGAATGCGCGGTGCTGTTTCTTTCGGGGGCGACGCTGCCGGAGAATGACGTGCCGCATCAGATTATCTGCCAGGTGCTTGCCGGGTATCCGGTCGATCCCGCGAGGCTTTATGTGTCCGGCCATTCTCACTGGGGACATATCGCGCAGCTCTATATGAGAAAATATCCGCATATGGTCGCGGCTGCGGCTCCGCTGGGAAATACGCCGGGGATTCCTCTGCCGGAGGGCAGCGGTGAAGTGATCCTGGTATCGGATGAGGATATCGAGAAAATCAGTCAGGTGGATATGCCTCTGGCGATCGTTTCCGGCTGCTGTGAGGCGGGCTGCATGTTTCCGGTCAACCAGCAGGCAAAGGGCTTTGATCCCGGTATCAACGTAGAAGGGTACGCGGCGTCCGTAGAGGGAAGAGCCGAGGCATGGAATCGCCGGCTTCGCTCGGCGAATTGCCCGCCGCAGACGCTTGAAGAGATCAAAGCGGCCGCGGACAGCCCGAACAAAGCGGTACGGGAGCTCGGGATTCCGGCGGATTACGCCCAGACGCTGCTCCTGGACGGATTTGAGCATTATATAGGAGACTTTAAAAACAGGGACGGGAAGTATCATCTGCGCATTGTCGGCGCGCAGAATATGCCCCACATGGCAACTCCGGCGGAGCTGGATCTGGCCTGGAGCTTTCTTCGCCGCTTTGCCCGTGACCTGGTGACCGGAGAGACAATTGAGCTGATTTGAGCATATTGCCGCAGGGAGAACGGGTAGTTCTTATCCTGCGGCAGAAAGGATAGAGGGATATGTTGACATTACAGGGAAGAACGGCAATCGTAAATGGCGCGAATGGGATTGTTGGAAGCGCGATTGTCCGGGCATTTTTGGAAAATGGCATGAATGTGATCACCTGGCACGGACGCCCGGATAAGGCACAGGCGATGATTGACCGCTACGCGGATTATAAAGATCAGTTTTTCGCGATCGGCGGCGGAGATACGAAAGAGGCACTGGAAGGGATCTGTGAGCGCTTTGGCGGGATTGACGTGGTCGTGGCCGCGCAGGGCTTTCCTCCCATCAACCAGGACTTTGCCGATATCGAAAAGGACTACTGGAATGACGTAGTGCGCACGAATTTATATGGAAGCGTTCCGATTATTCAGAACGCGATTCCGTTCCTGCAAAAGAGCCGTGCGCCAAGAGTGATATTCCTGACCTCTGCGGAGGGGAAGGCCGGCGGTTTCTATGATGGCCTTGCCTATTCGGCGGCAAAGGGCGGCGTGATTGCGCTGACCTACGGGCTGGCAAAACGGCTCGCGAAGGATCAGATCACGGTGAACGCGGTGGCTTTAGGCGGCATCTACAATATGGAGCCTGCGATGCCGGGCGAACCGAAAAAAGACAACATCCCGGATTACGCTGATACCGATCTGGTGACGAAAATCCCGCTTGGAAGGCTTGGCCGCGCGGAGGACGTCAGCGCCGCCGTGTGCTATCTGGCCAGCGAGGAGGCCGGGTTCGTGACGGGCGAAATTCTGAATGTCAGCGGCGGACTTACCATGGGCTGAGGAATATTATGGAGCAAAAAGCTCATGGATGTGTATCCATGAGCGGCCTAGAGTAAACCGTTCACGGACGTGTATTTATAAGAGACGCAGAAGTAAATATTCACAGGCGTTTATTCATGAGAGATAAGGAAAGAAGGGAATAAAAAATGCGTGTAATGGGATTTAATCATATCGCGGTGGATTCGATGGACACGGAGCGCAGCCGCGCATTCTATGAGGCACTTGGCGGAAAGGTGATTGTCCGGATTCCACAGCCGGACGGAACCACGAATTACCATATTCAGCTCGCGGTTGGCGCGAATATAGAGATTCAGCCGCCGAAATCCGGCAAAACCAGTGAGTGCGCCGGCTGGGGGCATCTGGCTATTCAGGTGGACAACTGCAAGGAAGCCTATGAAGTGGCAATCAAGGCGGGAGCGACCGCACCGCGGCCGCCGATGGACGTGATTAAGACGATGGGGAGCCAGCAGATCAAGAATGCCATCGTATTTGGCCCGGACGGAGAGAAGATCGAGTTTTTGGAACTGGTTTACTGACCAGGCGGCGGGTATTGCCTGCCGCCTCCCGGTGAGTCGGCAGGAGGCACGCATCAATGAAATATTCGCTATTTTTAAAGGACAAATCTTTTTATCAGACGGTTATGCGGATGGCGCTGCCAATTGCCCTTCAGAATCTGATTACCATCGGCATCAATGTCGCGGACACCATGATGCTCAGCATGATTGGCGAAACTGCGATGGCGGCGTCCAGCCTGGCGGCACAGTATATTAATATTTTCCAGGTGTTCTGTATGGGGCTCAGCATGGGTGCTTCCGTGCTTGCGGCAAGATTCTGGGGCAGCGGGGATCTGGATTCTCTGAGGAAAACCGTGACGATTATGCTGCGGATCTGCCTGGCACTTGCAACCGTATTTACTCTTATTACCGCCCTTGCCCCCACGGCTGTTACGCGGCTGTACACCGAAGACGTGTCGCTGATTACAGAGGGCGTGAAATATCTGAACTATTCTGTGCTGACCTTTTACTTTCAGGGAATATCCTGGGTTTGTACCATTGTGCTTCGAAGCGTGCGAAAGGTCCGCCTGCCCCTGGTGGTATCGGTGATCAGCTTTGTGGTAAATATTGTCGGAAATTATGTTTTTATGTTTGGAAAGCTTGGCTTTCCCGCCATGGGTGTCGCCGGAGCCGCATTAAGTACTCTGTGTGTGCGGATCGTAGAATTTGTTGTGATTGTCGGATACTTTATCTGTGTAGAGCAGGATATCGGTTTCCGCCCGCGTCATCTGTTTCTGAAAACGCGCGATCTTCTCGGAGAATATATCCGCATCAGCCTGCCGGTACTGTGCAGCGATGGGATTGGAACTCTGGGGAGTACGGGCATGACGATGATTATCGGCCGGATGGGCGTCGTATACACCTCTGCGAATGCGATCGTCTCCGTATGGGACCGGATGATGAGCGTGTTTTACAGCGGCGTCTCCCAGACCAGCAGTGTCTTTGTCGGCAATGCCATGGGTGAAGGAAAAAATGAGAAGGCCAGGGAGCAGGGCTATGCCTTTATCGGGATCGGAGTCCTGCTGGGAATCCTCTCTTCTGTGATAGCCCTTTGCCTTCCGGCTGTGGTGATTCCACTGTATCATCTGACCGGAGACTCAGCCGCCGTTACCCGTCAGATGCTGTACGTTTCCGCGTTTGTGCTGCTCTGGCAGGGTCCGGTTCACATCATGACAAAAGGGGTGCTGAGGGGCGGAGGAGATACCCGCATCCTGATGATTATGGACAATGTGTTTCAATGGTGCCCGGCGATCCTGCTTGGCGCCCTGACCGGACTGGTATTTCACTGCCCTGCCTGGCTGGTCTATCTCTGCCTCAAGTCAGAGACATTCCCAAAAGCCTTCTGGGCGGCCAAACGGATGATATCAGGAAAATGGATGAAAAAAATCAGGACGGCCCAAAACCCGGACAGCTAAAAATCTGAAATGTTCTTGACAGAAGGTTCCATTCATTATACTTTTGAGGTGGAGGTGAATCATTATGAAAGATTATACTTTAGGTTTGTATGAAAAGGCGATGCCCGGGAATCTGACCTGGCGGCAGAAGCTCCTGGCGGCGAAACGTGCCGGCTATGATTACATTGAGATCAGCATTGATGAGACGGATGAGAAGCTGGCCCGGCTTGATATGCCCTGCGAGGAACGCGTCGCGCTGGTTGATCTTATGGCAGAGCTGGGTATGCCCATTCGCTCCATGTGCCTGAGCGGACACCGGAGATTTCCCATCGGCAGCAGCGATGAGAAAATCTGCGCACGCGGCATGGAAATTATGGAGAAAGCGATTTCTCTGGCAGAGGATCTCGGGATTCGGATCATCCAGCTTGCCGGGTACGACGTATATTACGAGGAAAGTACGCCGGAAACCAGGAAGCGGTTTGAAGACAATCTGAAAATCGCGGTTGAGATGGCGGCGAGAGCCGGTGTTTTGCTTGGCTTTGAGACCATGGAGACAGAATTCATGAACACGGTGGAAAAAGCCATGAAGTATGTCCGGGCGGTTGATTCGGTTTATTTAAACGTATACCCGGATGCAGGGAACATTACAAATGCAGCTGTAACGTATCAGAAAGATGTTCTGGATGATCTCAGAAGCGGCGCCGGACATCTGGTGGCGCTTCACCTGAAGGAAACCGTACCGGGGAAATTCCGTGAAATACCGTTTGGTACCGGCCATGTCGACTTTCCGTCTATGATTCATACCGCATGGGAGCTTGGCGTGCGCAAGTATGTGACAGAATTCTGGTATACCGGAAATCCAAAGTGGGAAAAGGACCTGTATTTTGCGAGAGATATGATGGGAGCTTTGCTGGACGAGGAAAGCGGACGGCAGGTGAAACGGTAAGAGTATCCAGGTGGGGAAACAGGATGCTTTTTGCCGGATGAGGAAAGGATTCATCAGGCGGGCCTGCAGGCTCATTCAAGCCGGAACACAAGGAGGAAAACAAACATGAGTAAAACGGAAACAAATTATCGTATTGCAAAAGAGATTTACCAAGAGATGGGAGTGGATACGGACGCTGTCCTGAAAAAGCTGGACGAGGTGCCGATTTCTGTCCATTGCTGGCAGATTGACGACCTGCAGGGGTTTGAGTTTCCGCAGGCGGAAATGACTGGCGGGATCCAGGCGACCGGGGACGCGCCCGGAAAGGCGAAAAATCCGGAAGAGTTTATCACGAATCTGAACAAGGCTCTGGATTTGATTCCCGGCCATACGAAGCTGGCGCTCCATGCTATTTACATGAATAAGCATGGAAAGAAGATCGGCCGGAATGAAATCGGCCCGGAGGAATTTAAGGAGTGGGTGGATTATGCGAAAGACCGTGGGATTGGCCTGGATTTCAACCCGACCTATTTTTCCCATCCGGACTATGACAGCAGCTCTACATTGACCAGCCCGGACGAGAGTGTGCGGAAATTCTGGATTGAGCATGGCATTGCATGCCGGAAAATCGGTGATTACTTTGGACGTGAGCTCGGGGAAAAGTGCATCACGAACCACTGGATTGGCGACGGCAGTAAGGATATCGTGGTAGACAAGCTGACCCCGCGCCTGATTCTGAAGGATTCTCTGGATCAGATTTTTGCGGAAAAGCTGGAATATAACATCGACTCCTGTGAATCCAAGGTATTTGGTCTGGGCAGTGAGTCCTATGTGCCCGGGTCAAATGAGTTTTATACCGAGTATGCGGCACACACGGGGAACTGTATTGTGTGTATGGACGCGGGTCATTTCCATCCGACGGAGACGATCGGACCGAAGTTTACAAGCTATCTCGCATTTGGAGATGAGATTATGCTTCATGTATCCAGACCGGTTCGCTGGGATTCCGACCATGTGGTCATTCTGGATGACCCGACGAAGGAAATCATGGAAGAGATCGCGGCTTACAATGCCTATGACAAGGTTCATATCGGGACCGATTATTTTGACGCTTCGATTAACCGGATCGCGGCGACCGCACTGGGAGCCCGCTCCGCAAGGCGTGCGCTTCTTCTCGCAATGCTCCGCCCGATGGATGAGCTGAAAAAGTTGGAGCGTGAGGGGAATACAACAAAGCGTCTCGCGCTTCTGGAAGAAACCAAGCTTCTGCCGGCCGGTCTGGTGTGGGAATATTACTGTGAGACAAAAGGTGTAGAAGGGAAAAGCTGGATTCAGAATTTAAAAACCCGGTAAGGGGCTGTTGTAATGGAAGTATGAAACAGTGGTACATGCTTTTTGCCTGCGGGTATGGTGGCCTGTGGATATGGTGGCCCGCGGATATGGTGGCCTGCAGATATGGTGGCCTGTGGGTATGGTTTCCTGCCATACGGCAAATGAGCCTGTACAGAAATGAAACAAGGAGGAACTAAGAAATGAAAAAAATCAGGATACCGAACACGGAGCTTGAGATTTCGCCAATGGGCCTTGGCACGGTAGACGCCGGCGTCAGGTGGGGAAAGGATGCCGCGGATGCAGATTCCATGTATGGTACGTTCTTTGATCTGGGCGGAAATCTGATTGACTGTGCGCATGTATATGCGGACTGGCAGATCGTGGATGGCCGTCAGGAGACTGCCCGCGCTGAGCGGGTGACTGGCGACTGGCTGCAGAGAACCGGGAATCGTGATAAGATTGTGCTTATGACAAAGGGAGGACATCCGGTCTATACACATCCGGCTATGGATCTGCATATCAATCGCTGCACAAAGGCAGACATGAGAGGAGACCTCGAGAGCTCTCTGCGCATCCTCCGTACAGATTATATTGATATTTATTTCTATCATCGCGATGATCCCAGGATTCCTGTGGAGGATATGGTCGAGACCATGATGGACTTCGTCCGTGAGGGCAAAATCCGGTATTTCGCGCTGTCGAACTGGTCGGCCGATCGTCAGAAGGCGGCGGACGCATACTGCGCGAAGATGGGCTATCGCGGTTCCGTCGCAGATCAGGCGCTTCTGAACCTTGGATCGAAGTACATGAACCCGCTCCCGGATGATACGTTGGTCTATGTGAAGGGAGATTTATACGATTACCATAAAGAAAACCGGAACAGCATGATGATGCCTTATATGGGAAATGCGAGTGGTTTCTTCCATATTTATTGTGCAGGCGGGGCGGAAGCGGTGAAGGATCATCCTTACACAACCGAAAAAAATCTTGCGATGGCGGCAAGGATTCCGGAGCTGACGAAGAAATACAGCTGCGCGGTGACCAATATCGTGCTCGGCTATTTCACACAGGAAGCGTTTCCGTGCGTGCCTCTCTATGGTCCGCTGGATGAGGCGTCTATTGTGGAAGCGGCAAAAACCTTTGATATCGAATTTGACAGGGAAGACTATGTTTTCTAAATGAGGTGGCGTTTTGAAATATTTAATGGGTGTAGATAATGGGGGAACCTTTTCCAAAGCGGCTCTGTTCGATGAAAATGGCGAACAGGTTGCGAAGACAAGTGTGCCGACGGTGACGCTCACGCCGAAACCTGGGTACACAGAGCGGGATATGGATGAGCTTTGGTGCGTGAACGCCGAAGCCATCCGCCGGACCGTAGAAAGCAGCGGAGTGAATCCGTCGGATATCGCCGGGATTTCCTTCTCCGGCCATGGCAAGGGCCTGTACCTGGCTGACCGGGAAGGAAATGGCGTCGGCAACGGAATTCCATCTACCGATGCGCGCGCGTGGGAGTATATCCTGAAGTGGAAACAGGATGGCACCAGTCAGAAGGTTTATGAAAAAACATTTCAGGAAATCCTGGTTATGCAGCCGGTGGCTTTGCTTGCCTGGATTCGCGACCATCAGCCGGATATCCTGGATAAAGCCGATTATATTTTTTCGGTAAATGATTATATTCGCTTTAAACTGACCGGGGAGGCATTTGCGGAGTATACGATCTTCTCAGGGGGAAATCTTGTAAACCTGACAACCAGACAGTACGACCAGGAGCTGCTCGACCTGTTTGGGCTGGGAATGTGCATGGAAAAACTGCCCCCGCTGCGGTATTCCGGGGACATCTGCGGGCATATTACGAAGGAAGCCGCGCTGCTGACAGGTCTGCCGGAAGGGATACCGGTGGCGGCAGGAATGTTTGACGTTGACGCCTGCGGTCTGGCAAGCGGCCTGACCGGCCCCGCGGAAATGTGCATGATTGCCGGTACCTGGAGTATCAATGAATTCATATCCGAACAGCCGATTACAAACGGTACGGTGGCACTTAATTCCATGTACTGTATGAAGGATTATTTCCTTGTGGAAGAGAGCAGCCCGACATCCGCGGGGAATATGGAATGGTTTATCCAGAACCTGCTAAGCTATGAAAAGAAAGACCTGGAATCAGAAGGGAAATCGGTCTATGACCTGACGAACGAGTGGGTGGAGTCCATCGAGCCACAGGACTGCAATGTGATTTTCCTTCCATTCTTAAATGGCTCTAACGAGCATCCTCTTGCCAAAAGCTCTTTCGTCGGCCTCACCGCGTTCCATAATAAAAAGCATATGCTGCGCGCGGTCTACGAGGGCATTGTATTCAGCCACCTGACCCATGTAAAGAAGCTGCTAGCAAACAGAGAAAAGCCGTCGAGCATCCGGCTTTCCGGCGGCGCGGCAAATTCTGCCGTGTGGGTGCAGATGTTCGCGGATGCCCTTCAGATCCCCATTGATACGATCGGCGACAAGGAGCTCGGCGCCCAGGGAGCCGCTATGGCGGCCGGAGTCGCGTCCGGAGTATACAAAAGCTATGAGGATGCTGTGGCAAAAACCGTGCACATCACGGGGACGGTGAATCCCCGTCCGGAATATCAGTCTGTCTATGAAAAAAAATATGACACCTACCGCAAGGTGAATGAGTGCCTGAATGCGGCATGGGACAGGTTTGAGAATTAGGAGCTGCCGCACCCTGGCACCCTGGCCTGTAACAGAGCCGACGCAAAAAGAAAAGGAGAAAATGATCAATGAAAAAATTAATTCCCGACTGCTACTGGCCGGAGGTTTCAAATGGAGAGTATGTCAGTCATGAGGCAGTGTGCGTCCTTAATACAGGCGCGGCTCCTGTCACGGTAGAGCTTACGCTTTATTTCGAAGACAGAGAGAAGCTTGGCGGATATCAGGTGACAATCCCGGCAGAGCGTACGAAGCACATTCGCCTTGATCAGCTTGTGAACGTGGAAGGCACGGCAATTCCGAGAGGGACGCCCTACGCGATGGTGATAGAGGCAGATCAGGAGGTTGCCGTACAGTATACCAGAGTAGACACAACACAGTCGCAGCTTGCGATTGCTACAACGATTGTATAAGAGAACATATTGGACGGATAGGGGAGAAGAACGTTCCCCTATCCTTTTTTATGCACACAGGCCGCATAAGGATTTTTTCCGGCTAAAGTCTGTGATATAAGGAATCCTCCGACTTCGTCGGCAATCCTTATTACTTGGTGCCAGGCTCGCGCAGACGTGCAGGAGTCGTCCGCCGTATTCCGCTCGATCAGATATGCCGCAAAAATTCGATTGCAGTGTCCCTTACATTGTGGTAATCTACAGGTAAGTAAAGTAACAACGCATCAGGCTTCTGCACAGACAGAATGAAAACAGAATTGGAGTAAAAATGGGATATTATCTGAATAGTACGCAGGGGTACTCGCTTTATGAAAGCGAGACGAAAAAACCATACTTCGTAGATAAAACAGCCATGCTGAAGGAATTGATTCCGTTGGTGAAGGAAGGCAACAACCATCTTTGCATTACCAGACCGCGTCGCTTTGGAAAATCGGTGATGGCAGAGATGATTGGAGCTTTTTTTGGCAAGGGAGCTGACAGCAGCAGAATTTTTGATTCGTTGAAGATCGCGCAGGAGTCCCGAAACAGCCTAGCAGATTCTGCGGAGGTTTGTGAAGCATTTGACTATCGAGAGTATATGAATCAGTACAATGTGATTTATCTTAATTTTGCTGAGGCGGCAAATTTAAGCAAATCCTTCGATGAATTTATGAACCGGATAGAAAGATTCCTGATCAGAGACTTTCGAAAGGCATTTTCGGATGTAGATTTCTGGGAAGGTCTTTCTTCAGTTGAACTGATGAAAATGATTCATGATGATACACAAGAGAGCTTTATTCTTGTTTTTGATGAGTGGGATTGTATTTTCCATAAAACTTATACAACGGATGAGGACAGGAGAAATTTTATCAACTGGCTTGCAGCTTTGACTAAGGACAAGGGATATATTGCTTTAAGCTATATGACAGGTATACTTCCAATAGCGAAGTATTCGAGCGGCTCTACGATCAATAATTTTATGGAGTATACGATGGCGACGGATGACTTGTTCAGCGAATACTTTGGCTTTACGGAAACGGAGGTTGATGAGCTTTATCACAGGTATGAGGCGAGGACATCGGAACGCAATATCTCCCGGGAGGATTTGAAATACTGGTATGATGGATATCGTACTCCATCGTCAGAAAGGATGTATAATCCGAGATCGGTGGTGGAAGCCCTGACACGCAACCGAATTCGAAGCTACTGGAAATCAACCGGCTCTTATGTGGAAATTTCGACTTACATCAGGCATGACAGAGATGATATTAAGAAAGATGTGGCTTTGATGGTGGCGGGAGAAGCGGTGAAGGCAAATGTAGAGGAATATGCAGCAACGGAGATGAGCTTAACGACACGCAATGAGATTCTTTCTGCAATGGTTGTTTATGGTTTCCTGAACTATGAGGATGGGAAAGTGCATATTCCGAACAAAGAATTGATGGACGAATTTGCAAAAACAATCCGGGAGAGGAAGGATCTGGGCTATATCAACCGTCTCGCTATAGAATCTGACCGTATGTTGACAGCAACGCTGAAGGGCGATACGAAGACGATGGGGGAAATTTTACAATTTGTTCATAATACGGAAACCCCTCTTTTGGACTACAATGATGAAACGGAATTGACTGCGATTGTGAATCTTGTCTATCTGGCTGCGAGGGACAGCTACTATGTAGAAAGAGAAAATAAGGCAGGGAAAGGATATGTCGATTTCATCTTTTATCCGGAGAAGATGGGTGATGATGGAATTATTTTGGAACTGAAGGTGGATGATACACCGGAAGCGGCAATCCGGCAAATTAAGGATCGAAGCTATGCGCTGAAATTTCAGGGGAAGATGGCCGAAAAAAAACGTCATTTTGGCCGGATCCTGTTGGTTGGAATTGGTTACGACAAAAAGAAGAAGGATCACTGCTGCAAGATTGAGGTGCTGCATTAGAAGGGACAGGAAGGCCCGGGGTCATATAAGACGAGAACTTCGCACTGCAGGGTCACAGCTTCTGAAACATAGTGGTTGTATTCTGAACAAACATCAATTATAATAAATCCATCAGCAGATGCAGAAGAAATATCTCAGGCGCAGAGCAGCCAGAAAACCAACATACAGAAGAGGAGGAGTCGAAATATAAAGAAACAGAGGTGAACTGTCTGCGCC
The DNA here is from genome assembly GCA_021203145.1 of Lachnospiraceae bacterium. Classification (GTDB taxonomy): domain Bacteria; phylum Bacillota; class Clostridia; order Lachnospirales; family Lachnospiraceae; genus Choladousia. Next base: position 75,693 of record JAJQBS010000063.1, read on the forward strand.
GAACAACAGCGATACGGTGCACAGCGAAATCGGTTCTGAATCCTCCACGCCATATGACGATGTGGCCCGTACATTACTAAATGACTGCAGTTCCCTGATATTGCCGGTATTGAACGAGACATTCGGCGAGCATTACAGGGGAGATGAAAAGATCCTTTTTGCGCCAAACGAACATTACCTAAACCAGCAAGGCGGGGAAGCTGACAAACGCATCACTGACAGCAGCTTTACAGTCATTGGAGAAAAAGAACCGAAAAAGTATTTATTTGAAGTACAGAGTACTGCAGACAACAGCATGTTGGTAAGAATCTTCGAATACGCGACACAGATTGCATTAGACGAAGGCGAGCTGACCGGCAATATACTGAAAGTAACGATTCCGAATTGTGCAGTGCTGTTTCTGCGAAGCACGAAAAATACGCCAGATAAGATGACAATCCAAATGCATGCATCTGGAGAAACCCTATCCATTGATGTGTTTGTGATGAAGTCACAGAGATACAAACTGGACGAAATATTCCAGAAAGGGCTGTTATTCCTGTTGCCGTTTTATATTTTTTCTCATGAGAAGTATTTGAAAGAATATGATGAAGACCAGGAGAAACTGGCCCATTTAGAAGAAGAGTATGTGAGGATCATGAACGAACTGGACGAATTACAGAGGGAAGGGAAGATCAGCGCATACACCAGAAATACGATCGTAGAAATGACCCATAAGGTACTGGAAAAACTGGCAAAGAAATACGAGAATGTCAAAAAAGGAGTGAGGTCGATTATGGGTGGAAAAGTACTGGAATACGAGACAAAGACAATCTTTTGCGAAGGACTGCGTGAGGGCAGATTTGAAAACCTGCTGCAGAATTTGAAGAAACTGATGCAGAAGATGGGAATATCTGCAGAAAAGGCAATGGATCTGTTGGATGTATCGGAGGAGGAGCGCGAAGAGCTTGCAAAACGAATCTGATGTTTGATTTTTTGCAACAAACATGTTTATACAGAAGATAAAAATGAGAATATACTATTCTGCTGATTTTATCATGATCATCCGGCCACTATGTGGCCGGATGTGTACATTTCGAAGCAAGGAGCGTTGGCTGGTTGGATTGATTACGATAAAAAGAAGAAGGATCACTGTCGAAAGATTAGGGTGTTGCGTCAGAAGGGACAGGAAGGGTCGGGAACCTCTTTACTGCGCCGTCGGAGAAGATGCAGAAAGTCTCTTTCCCGTCCGGAGAGGGACAGCTGACCTCGAAGCTGTGCGGGGTGGTGCTGACCTGGAAGGGAGCAGGGGAGACCTGCGCGTTTTCCAGGCAGGGGCTGATGCGCCGCAGGGTGTCGCGCAGCTGATCAAGATCGTCTGTGAAGGAGCCGGTCTCGTCGAGTACGGCCTGCTGTGCGTAATAGAGCTTGCGGAGCTCCCACATGCATGCTTCATCCTCGGGAATCTTACAGGACAGGTTTCGATTTCTTCCCGCGAAGATTTTTTCATCCCCAGGAGCTTTGTGAGCCGGATTCTGGTTTTCTTCCGTGAAGACTTTTTCGTTAATAGAGATCTCGTGGGCCGGATTCTGATCTTTCCCCATGAAGAACACAAATCCCCACAGCTCGGGGTAGTGGATATTTACCACGCCGGTGGGCGCCCAGACCCAGTTGTCTTCCGGGAGCGGGCGTGAGCCGTCGTCGGTCATACGCTTGCGGTAGGCGCCGTCCACAACGTCGACCTTCCACTGGACGCGGGAGAAATTGACGCGGTAGTATTCTCCCGGCAGAGGCGGGCGCCTGGTAGCGGAGCATTCTGCCAGGGCGGCGAAGGGGATGACGACCTCCATGGACCAGGAGCGGTTGTCGGCGCCCGGCTGGTTCAGCGCCCCGTCAATATGGACGGCGGTGCGGATCCGGCGAAACTCGTAGCCGTTCACCGGGAGTCCCATGCCGCGGTACGCTTTGGTCAGCAGCAGGTCCCAGTAGGTGTTGCGCGCGTTCATTTCATATTCAAAATAGGCCTGGGTGTCGGAGTCCGGGTCAATAAAAATCTCAAAATCATTGTCATTGAAAATGACCGAGTCGTGCTCTGTCAGGTGCGCCCAGATCTCGTCTCCCTCAAGAATTGCCCCAATATAGAAATTTTCCTGATCCCAGGCCATCTTGGCGCGGGTACGGAATCTTGGAACAGGCCGGCTCTCTCCCTCGATGTCTTTAAAATCATCGGTAAAAGGGACATCTGCCCAGAAGTCCTTGTCCAGACGTCCGTCCAGGGTAAGGCGCTTTTCATTGAATGGACAAAGGTAGACGGGCGGTTCAAAAGGGATCTGCGGTACCGGGATGCGGTGGGAATGATTCATAGCGTGAAACCTCCGATAAAAATAATTGGCGGCTGCTCAGAACCGGAAAAACACACCAGTGGTCAAAGAACGGAAAAACACCAGTGCCCGGGACCAATGCCATGGTCGGAATCGTATTCTGAGTGCCGTCTTTTTTTCATATTGTCAAATCGGAATTCTATCATGTCCAATCGTGAAATACAAGCAGAGATTTACAATTATTCTTGCTTTCAGCAGCAAATGGGTAGTTTTCCTGTTTACAAAACGCGGGAAAATTCTCTGTGTTTTCAACGGATATATTTAGATAAAATATACAAAAAAGAAAGTATTT
>JAJQBS010000076.1 GCA_021203145.1 Lachnospiraceae bacterium
GGAAAATGGCAAACTGTCTTTGATTGACTTTTATTCGGACAGCTGCGTCCCCTGCAAACGCATGGCACCGATACTTGCTGAACTGGAGGAAGAACTGACAGGAGAATTTGGTGAACAGGTATTTATCGGAAAAGTAAATGTTGCGTGGAATTCTGAGCTTGCCGCTAAGTATCATGTTCTTTCCGCACCGACGTTTCTTTTCCTGAAAAAGGGAAAGGAAGTTGGCCGGTTTAGCGGAGTACAGCCGAAGCTTGTGTTGGAGATGACGGTCAGAGAGTGTCTGCAGATATGACTGAGAAGGGGCTTTTATTCCCGTGAAGCATTGAACCGGCAGTCGGATTCATAAGGAATTCATTCGCTTTGCTGATACCTTATGACACTGCCGGAATGGGCGTCTGACCAGGATGCGCCTTTTAAGACACAGAGCACAGTTGCGATCAGAATTATGGAGGAGAGATCATGAAAATCGTTGTTGCAGGTACAGCAAAAGAAGTAAAGGATGGAATTACGATCGCTGAATTGATTCAGTCAGAGGATGTGGAAATGCCGGACTATGTCAGCGTTTCCGTAAATGAGGAATTTGCAGAGCGCGCATCCTTTGAGACGACAGAACTGAAGGAAGGCGACGTGGTAGAATTCCTGTATTTTATGGGAGGTGGCTGCTGATGAGAATACAAAAGGTAATGAGTACCGACAGCATTGGAAACACTTCGTGTCCGGATGGCGCTCCTGCATCGCGCTGGACGGCGTCAAATGAGCAGCTTGAGCGTTATTCCAGACATATCATTTTAAAAGAAATTGGTGTAAAGGGTCAGAAAAAATTGTTAAATGCGAAAGTGCTGATCATCGGTGCCGGGGGCTTAGGGGCTCCTGCGGCCATGTATCTGGCCGCTGCGGGAGTCGGGACAATCGGTATCGCAGATGCAGATGAGGTGGATCTCTCGAACCTTCAGAGACAGATCATTCATTCGACAGAGGATCTGGGAAAGGCGAAGGTTCTGTCTGCGAAAGAGACGATGAACCGGATGAATCCTGATGTGCAGGTAAATACATACCGCACATTTGTGAGCGCGGAAAACATCATGGATCTGATCAGAGACTATGATTTCATTATTGACGGGACCGATAATTTCCCGGCAAAATTTCTGATCAATGATGCCTGTGTGATGGCCGGAAAACCATTTTCTCACGCAGGAATCATCCGATTTAAAGGACAGTTGATGACTTACGTGCCGGGGAAAGGCCCCTGCTATCGCTGCGTATTTAAAAATCCGCCGCCCAAAGATGCAGTTCCGACCTGCAGACAGGCGGGCGTGATCGGAGCCATGGGCGGCGTCATTGGCAGTCTTCAGGCGATGGAAGCGATCAAATATATCACGGAAGTTGGAGATCTGCTGACGGGTTACCTGCTGACTTTTGATGCAATCAAAATGAACTTCCGGAAAATCCGTCTTCCCAAAGCGGACGGTTCCTGTGCGGTTTGCGGGACACATCCGACTATCACAGAACTGATTGATTATGAACAGACAGAATGCGGCGGTATCTGACGATAGCCGTGCAGCATTCAGAAAGACGGTTTGCAGCCTGCATACAATCGTTTTGAAATATTCTGCTAAAAGAAATGGGGATAACGAGTCATGACGATTCATCTGAAAAGAGAAGATTACGATAAGATGATTTTCCATGCTTTCGCACAGATTCCGGAGGAGGCCTGCGGTCTGATTGGCGGGAGAATCAAAGGGGGAGAAAAATATATTGAAAATGTGTATCTTCTTACCAATATTGATCATTCCAGGGAGCATTTTTCACTGAATCCCAAAGAACAGCTTTCGGCGGTCAGGGATATGCGCAAAAATGGATGGGAACCGCTTGGAAACTGGCATTCCCATCCGGAGTCTCCGTCACGCCCTTCCCAGGAGGACATACGGCTGGCTTTTGACAGCAGTGCGAGCTATCTGATCCTGTCATTGGAGAATCAGACAGCTCCGGTTCTGAATTCTTTCCACGTGGAAAAAGGTGAAGTGAAAAAGGAAAATCTGGTGTTGGAATGAAGTTAAATGATGCACACGGACGCATGAGGAAGGGATGCGGTCTCCGCTTCCGCGTCGGTCGTTGCTAAACGTGTGCCACTGGCACACAGCAACGGCGCATAGCAAAACGACTTACGTCGTTTACTATATTTATGCAAGAGACTGTAGTAAGGAGGGGACGACAACGATGACTCTGCAACAGTTACGATATGCCCTTGCGATTGCTGATCACGGTTCTATAAATGGCGCTGCAAAAGAATTATTTATTTCCCAGTCCAGTCTTTCCGGGTCAATAAAGGAATTGGAAAATGAAATTGGCTTTAATATTTTTGTACGCACGAACCGGGGAATCCTGCTGACTGGGGAAGGCGAAGAGTTTTTAAACTATGCAAGAGGGATATCCGAGCAGTTTGGCCTTCTTTATGAGCGTTATGTGGAAAAGCGCGCAAAAGAGAAATTCAGCGTTTCCATGCAGCATTATACATTTGCGGTAAAAGCCTTTATTGATACCGTAAAAACGGCTGGAATTGACTGCTATGAGTTTGCTGTGTATGAAACAACGACAGCAGAGGTAATTGAAAATGTGAAGAACCTGAAAAGCGAAATAGGAATTCTGTACCGCAGCGAATTTAATGAAAAGGCGCTGACAAAGATAATTTCTGAAAATGGCCTTGAATTCGTGGAACTATTTCAATGTGACACGTATGTCTACCTCTGGCATCAGCACCCCCTGGCAGAAAAAGACTGCATTTCCATGCAGGAGCTTGCGCCATATCCCTGCCTGGCATTTGACCAAGGAAAAAACAATTCCTATTACTTTGCGGAAGAGATGAACAGCACATATGAATATGAACGGCTGATCCACGCAAGTGACCGGGCTACATTGCTGAATCTTATGGTTGGACTGAACGCATATACACTTTGTTCCGGTATTATCTGCGAAGAACTGAACGGAAAGGATTATAAAGCAATTCCGCTTGTCGAGTCAGAAAAAATCTGCATCGGTTATGTGAAGCAAAAAGGAATAAAAATCAGCCCAATCGGAGAAGTATATATATATGCTCTGAAACATTATTCTGATTGAGTCCGGACAATTCCCATGACAAGCACAGTTAAGAAGGCTTTCCTGAAGCGGCGGGAATACCAGATGATGACTGGGATCGACCGTACCGTAGAAGCTGAAGGGCGCAAGGGATTCATTTTCACTACGAAAAACGGGACACCCATCATGACGAACGCTTTGAATAATGTTCTGTATAATATTGTGAACGCCTACAATCGGGAAGAACTGGAAGCAGATCAGAAGCAGAGGCGCAAGGAAATCCTGATGCCGTCAATTTCAGCTCATACTCTCCGCCATACTGGATGTACGAGAATGGAGGAAAGCGGTTTGTTTTGACCCGAAAGTCTTGCTATATGTAATGGGACACTCCAACATTGCAGTGACCATGGAGGTTTACAACCACATTACCGGTAAGGAGCGGATCAGGAAGGAATTCGACCGGATTGACGAAATTATGGCAGGCTGAAACCGGAGATTTTCATTCAAATTCGCAAATGGCGTAAAAATGGCGTAAAACATGGAAAATCGCAACTTTTGAAGGACGAAAAAAGACGCCTGGATGCCCGAAAAACCGCGTAGAATCAATGCTTCCGAGAAACGAGAAAAAAAGTGAAAGAAAAAATTAGCACTCGCCTCTTGACACTGCTAACAATCGGTGTTATAACCCTCATAGAACAAAGGAAAAGAGATGGAAAACAAAAACCGATTCCATTTTAAATCTGGTTCTACAGAGAATAATAACAAAATTGTTAATGGACATTCTCGTATCCATCGCCCCAGTCAGAGGGCAGGCCAACAGAAAAACGCTCCGGACGTTTTGTAATGAAATAAAATTCCAGATCCGGGCGGGCTTTCATCATCGCCCATGCTTCTGGACGCCAGTCGTCCGTATCTGGATGAAAAAAGTCGGAAGTAAGACAGGTATAGACATATTCGCCATCCGGCTGCAGCTTGTATTCTATTTTTCGGTTTTTACGCAGAGGCAGATCGAAGGAAGAGGTCTTGTGGACAACAGAAGCATCGCGTCCAAATTCCGCATCCCGCCTGTAGACATAACAATGAGCGCATCCTGCGCTGACTTTTGTATATCCGTGCCATGGATTCCATGTTGCCATAAGCACCCTTCCTGTAGCTGCAAGCTTCCTATGATGCCTTTTGTGACAGACAGTTTTTTGCCTCCGTCTAATACCTGGATGTTATGTCCTTTGCATTTTGGACATTTAAGTGTTGCCATGATATAACCGTCCCCTTTCAGTTTGATTTCGTTATGGAATATTGTAGGAGGGATTATACTGGGTGGTGTCTCATACCTGTTAGAGAATGATGTTGATGTCGGCCATATTATCGAGATTGCCCTGGATGGTATCGAAAGCGAAGAGCTGAGAGATCCTAAAGTGTGCTTCAATTATACTAAAGAAGCTATGAAGGATACCGGCAGATACTATCTGCTTCTGGATGAAGTACAGTTCATGCCGCGTTTTGAGGAAGTATTGAATAGCCTGCTGCGCATGAGTAATGTGGATGTTTATGTGACTGGCAGCAACTCCAGATTTCTTTCCGGTGATATTGTGACCGAGTTTCGCGGCAGAGGGGATGAGGTCAGAATTTATCCGCACAACCTGCAGGCGGCGAAGAAATTCTGCAGCATCGCCGTCATTTGCCCGAACGCCTTTCCCTCCGGCTGTAATGATTGTCTCCATCTATAAAACCCTTCCAGATAAGTTGATCAGCATTGTTTTCATAAAAATGAGCAGCAAAAAACCGCCCTGCCAAAACAAGACGGTTCTTTCTTGATTGCTTAATCGTTGTATCAGATTATCGACAGATTATTTCTTTTCAGCCTGTACCCTGCGTACTTCGTCTTCCGAGAGGCTGAGCAGATCAGCAATTTCAGGGGTTTTATAACCAAGAGCTGTCCATTTCTGAATCAGTTCTCTATCTCGCTGCATAATTCCCAGATTAATCCCCTGCTTTTCTCCTTTCTCAATCGACGTTTTCTCTAATAATTCCAATGCCGAACACATGGTCAGGTCCCTCCTTCCACGCGGAATCCACTTTGAGAATTTGTTCGTTATTAACTGCACTTAATCATACAGTCTGAAAATTCTTATTTGCTTTCACAAAAGCAGCATATGTTGAGCGATCCTCAGATGGAACCTGCAATGCTTCCATAACTTTATCGGCATCCCAGTCCGTCGTTTGCATCAAAGCCAATATGGACTTAAGAATCCCTGCACGTTCTCCTTCTTTAACAAAGCTATCCGTAATTGCACACATAATATCAGCGCCTTCTTCTTCGCATTTCAAGAAATGTACTCTCTTTGATAGATCTCCCTGGCTATCATCATTTGGATCTGCGTTCTTAAAATACTTCATCATTTTCGCTATATCAGACCCATCATTAACTTCAGCATTTACATAAATGATATGCAGGCCATCGTCATAATTAAAATCTGTATCTTTAATTTTCTTCTCCACAACATACGTAGTTCTGCCTTTTTTCCAGATGTCTGTTTCACTAATGTATATGATATAAAGCTCAGGCAAATCTGAAAATTGAGTTCCTTTTTCAAGAAGTTCACTATCTATCAGGGAACTATATAAACGAACTCTTCTCGCATGATCAACTGTATCTTTACGTTGTATCTCTAAATTGTATTTTTGTCCCTTTCCATCCTCAGCTAAAATATCCAAAACCCCATCTCTTGAGACAAGTTTTGCAACCTCATACTGTCTTCGCACTTCAATCACCTTTAAATCAGCGATTCCTGTGATAACCCGAAGCACATATTCGCATGATGGCAAGTCTGTCAGCGCAACGGACATAAATACAATACTAAAAAGATTCATTTCTTTTGCTGCTGCAAGCCGTTCTTCTCTGGATCGAAAAAAGCTATCGCCTACGGACATTTTGCATCACCGCCTCTCACCCAAAATCATTTGTAGAGAACCTGTCGCCCCTATTACATTTTTAGTTTACCATATTATTCTGGATTTTAACAGCTTTTTTTAGTAATGATCCAAGATTCTCAGGTTTTCGCCCCATTTAGAACACAAAATCAAAAAATTTATCTTTACTGGTACGAATAAGAATTTTCATCCAGACTGTAAATCCCTGTTAGGCTGCTGCCATCGGACAGTGTAAAATAGATTGTAGCTGTCCGTGTATCCGCATCAATCTCGGATGAGGTGACCTCGGCGAGTATGAAAAAGAAAGATTTATTTTATGCACGGTTCACCGTCACAGGATCGGATCGGCGCAGTGTTGGCACAGAAAGAGGAATTAAGTGGCAGAATAAGAAGTATGATTGAGGCGCAGACAAATCTACGGCATGAGATTGAGAGATGTGTGGGGCAGTTGAGATCAGCGGATGAAAAAGCCGTCATTCTGATGCGGTATGTTGATAATGAGAAATGGGCTGACATTTCACAGCTGCTTTTTGGAGGAAAAGAGGATTTTTTGGACCGTGAAGACAGCTATTTGCGCCGGACAAGCAAAATCCATAAACGTGCCCTGGAAGATCTGGCGGAAATCATGAAAGTGGGTTGTCCGTCAGACAGTCGGCAGGATGATCCGTAAGAATGTCTCCCGAAAATCTGAGCCTATAACCATAACCAAAACCATAACCATAATCAAAACCATATTTATATATAAAATGCGCATTCTGTACGAATGTCTGGCAGAAAATCTACAGAATGTCGTACAGACAGAGGGAGGTAGCAATGACATGAAAAAGAAGAAAGAGACAGGCGAAGAGAGGTTTTATATCGGCGGTCGGGCCTATGTGCCGGCTGAAGCGTTTCTGCTATGCGTACACCAGAACGGAACGATGCTTGCGGATATTTCTGGAGCTTCGGAGGAATTGTATTTGACGAAACAGGGCCGGACTTTCTTCAAAGTCTCCAGGGGCGCGACAATGAACGCTGTAGAGCCACGAGTGGAAATACTTTCTGAGGAAGCCGCACGTGCGTTCATGGATCAGCACTCAGGCGGGATCTTAACGGAAAGTTATGACGCTGCATTCGGCGCTCCGGAGACGGATTGAAAGCAGAGTATAGGCCAGGGAGCAGGGGGATGCTACACACCATAAAAAGCGGAAGGTATCGCAGAAAGCAGCGGAAGGGACAGGAGGGCGAAAAAACAGGAAAAGGCGAAGAAATAGTCATGGGAGCCAATAGAAACGATTCTGAGGGCTTTTGAGAGATTTTGACGCCTGCTCTACACATGGAAGAATATTGACAATGAAAAAATAGATTGACAAAACCGAACAAGTGTTTTAATCTTAATTCAGTTTTTCTTTTTGACGTTTTCTTTCATGCATGAGTTCCCCCGCACAAAAAGCCTTTCTGCGTAAAAACAGGAAGGCTTTTTGTATGTGTCGGGTATGAATAGAACTTAAAGCTATTTTCCAAACAGATCAGCGTGTGTGCCTGTACGGTATAAATAAAGCTCCTGTTCGTTGTACTGGTAAACAAGCAGCCAATCCGGGAGTAAATGGCATTCATGAAAGCCAATATAATTTCCGGTAAGAGCATGGTCGCGGTTCTTATCTGGTAGCGGAGCCGGAACACGAAGTGTAGAGATGGCAGCTTTTATAAGTGCCATATCGTAGCCGCGCTTCTGACAGGTCTTCATATCCTTTTTGAATTTAGTGGAGTAACGGACGTCAATCATATTCAATCCTCCAGTAATTCGGCAAAAAGATCATCTGTAGATCCGGAAAATTTATGACCGCCACCATTTTGTAATTCTGCTATGGCTTCAAGCGTTTCATTGTTTGGCGTAAATTCCGGATATACATCTACGCCGGATAATTCCCCGAGGTTTGCGAGGATATTGACAACAAAGATCATTTTATCCTCTGGCAGCCGGTCAATCATTGTTTTTGCTATTTCCTGATAACTCATAATTGCACCTTCCTTCCTGTGGTTATGTGGGCTGAGAGTCGCGCTCAATTTTTTCATTTGCTGCAGTCAGAAAAAACTTTGCCATGCTCAAACCGGCAGATTCGGCAGCAAGTTTATATTTTTCCTTTTCACCTTTTTTGACACGGAACTTAATTTCTTCCAGATTTTCGCGGATGTATTTTTGGGTTGCTTTATTTTGTGCTTCTGTGTAACGACTTTTCTTTTCCTCTGGCATTGTTTTTTACCTTCCTTCTGAGGTATTCAGACGGAACCGGGATCTGAAAATCAGGTCACCTTCTCCACCTTACGGCGATATTATAGCATTTATCTATATAGGGCGCAATAGCCGCATTTCACAAAGTTTATCTTATATAGGGCGCAATATTTGTCCATTCGGCGTATTGACTATAGGGCGCAATAGATATATGATAGAACCATCAAGAGAACAGAGCAGCCGGGAACCGAAAGTACCCGAAACCGGAAAGCCATATACCTGTGAACCAACGATTATGGCGGCAATAGTCAGGAAGATGCTTCCGGGGCGGCTCAGGAATTACCAGAATCACGCAGACCTGGAGGATTACAACACGGTCATTTATGGCCACAACATGAGGGATGGAAGTATGTTCGCGAAGTTGAAAAAGTTCCGTGATTCAGAGACGATGGTTCTGTGTCCATATATTTGGATTTATACGCCGGATGGGAATTTCCTTTACCGCATCTTTTCTGTCCATAGTGTGGATGCAGTTGGCGATGCCTATACGATCTCCTTTGAAGACTATCAGGTTAATCATTTCACCATAATAGTTGCGCTCATTTGCTTTTGCCAGCGGTACATCGTACTCATCAATCAAAATAATTACTTTTTGCCTATAATATTTTTCCAGAAGCTGGGATAAAGTTTTCAAGCTGCTGGTGATTGTAGCTTTAGACATAGCAAAAGCGCTTTTTAGAGTTTTATCCACTTTTGTCAGTTGCTCATATCTTTTTCTATCAGTCTCTGTTAGCTTGTCGCTTGTAGCAAGAAAAGGGAATCTTAACGCTTCATTTGCAATAATGGTACATAATTCATTTTCTGCAAGCTTATAATTATCCTCATGGACGGTTTTTAGGCTGATAGAAATAACGGGAAAACGCCCCATGTATTTTTCACATAGCTGTGTTTCTTTGGAAATTTCAAGCCCTTCAAATAATGATTTATCGCATCCTATTTCAAGAAATGTTTTCAGCATACTCATATTCAGAGATTTTCCAAAACGCCGCGGGCGCGTAAAAAGATTCACTTTCCCCCCCACGCATTCAACAAATCCCTGATCATCGCAGTCTTGTCTACATAATAGAAATCTTCTGTGCGAATTTCCGCAAAATCATCAATCCCAATCGGGAGCTTTTTCTTCATATTATTATCTGCCATAGATAAACGCTCCTCCCATATCAGACTCAGATTCGACTGAATCTGTATCAGAACTTGTATCCAGTTCCATCATTTTAGCCTTTTTCTGTTCGGCCTCTGTTTTCAGTTCCGCAATTCTTTTACCATCCACATAGTGAGTAGAATAAGTTCGTTCGATTTTCGGATTGCCGCTCTTGCTGAACCGGAGCGGCTGTACATTCTCCTGCTGCGGTCTTTTTTCTTCTTCATGCCCCATCTGCCATAAAAACAATAAGACGGACGACATCCTGATTCCTGCGCATATCTTCGAATCTGTTTCATAATAAGCGAAAGCTGCCTGAGGTTGCACGTGCAGACAGATTCCAGGTATGAAACCTTGCCGGTTCTCCAGTCCTCATATTTTCTTTTATCTAAAATTCCAACATCCATCAAAACATCTACCGGAGTCACATATCCGCGCATATAACACTGACGGCCAATGGATGACTGGACTTTTACTATCAGTTCATTGTCCCGCATAAACTCCCCTTTTAAATATATCCATTCCGAAGCAGGCTGCCTCGTTTCTCCCCTACGAGCATTATACATAAATTTGCAGGTAAATCAACACTTCACGGGGAGAAAAAAGGAAGGCAATCGGCCAGTTGTTACACATCAAGTTCGCGCCACGCACTCCGCCGCAGAGCGCAGGAACGATCGACCGAAGAAAAACGCAGGCCCAGAGGATGTCCGTTTCGTGGCCGATTTTCGCAGAAAATCGAGGATGCAGGCGAGAACCGAAACAAAGTGTAGAAGCGTAGCTCCCAGAGAAACCGCCAAAATTTGGGAATGCGCGTGAAACTGAGTGAAATTTTTGTAAACAACGTGAAACTTTTAGCAACTGGCTGCAACTCGGTGCAACCGAATGAAACTTCATGCAACCCGCTGCAACTGATTCTGTGGTAATATGTATGATGCCAGCAGTGGGGCGGGTGTGTAGCCGGATCAAAAATCCGGCAGTTACACTTGGATACCGGGACAAATTCTGGCGGGTGTAGAGGCAGGACTGTAAAGACAGTCCTTCTTTTTATGCGCAGGGCCGGGCAAGGAGCCTTGCAGTTAAAGCCGCACCCGTCTACGCTACGCTTCGGTCGTTGAATATCCCTCGCGAAGCGTGGGATGCCACCCGTCGAGGGCTAAACGTGTGCCACTGGCACACAGCAACCGCGCGGGTGAATAGGGGAAGGCATAACCCGGCGACCTGGCGAGGGAGTTTTTAACCGATCCGCAAAGTTGCAAAGTCTGAACTGATGTATGATAATTGCATGTGAAACAAAGATGTAGCTGCAGTGAAACAGAATATATGGCGATATGAAGGAGGAACGCTATCATGACAATGACAAGAGCAATATTTAAGGAATTGGTGGATTCCCTGAACAGTCATATCGAAGATTCATTGGTGAAAGGCCGTGCCGGGATTGACCAGGCGCGGATTTTTATTATCAGTTGCAGGCGGGAGAATGTGGGGCAGGCAAGGGATTATTTTCATTCTATGGAAGCGAACCTGATGCTTTGCTTTGGACGGATGAAATCGGCCCTGATTCCATTGAATGCTGAGGAACGGCTCCGCTATCTCTATGCTTTCTACAATCTGGGGAGCGAAGCGGAATACCACTTTGATTTTAAGCGGGCGCTGAAAAGAAACCGGGATTGGAAAAGTTACATTTCCCCGATGTCTATACGCCAGTGCCAGGATGAATATGGAAAATTTGATGGGATGTCGCTGCAGATTGACGCGTTAAATCCAAAAGTTTGGATTTCCTGCGGCATACTGGATGTACGAGAATGGCGGAAAGTGGTTTCGATTCAAAAGTTCTGCAGTATATAATGGGACATTCCAACATCGCAGTGACCATGGAGGTTTACAACCACATCACCGGCAAGGAACGGATCAGGGAGGAATTCGACCGGATTGACGAGATTATGGCAGGCTGAAACTGACAGGCTGAAACCGGAGATTTTCATTCAAATTCGCAAATGGCGTAAAAATGGCGTAAAACCCGGAAAATCACTACTTTTGAAGAACGAAAAAAGATGCCCGGATGCCCGAAAAACCGCGTAGATTCAATGCTTTTGAGAAATGAGCAAAAAAGTGAAAGAAAATTAGCACTCACCTCTTGACATTGCTAACAATCTGTGTTATAACTCTCATAGAACAAAGGAAAGAGATGGAAACAGAAAGCAGATTCCATTTTAATCTGGTTCTACAGAGAATAATTAATAACAAAATTGTTAATGATGATAAAGAGAAGGAGAGATGACCTATGTTGAGACCGAGTATTTTCAGAGAGAATTTGTGGGATGATTTTTTTGATGATTTCTTTGCCAATCCGTTTTATCGTACCGGACGTACATCCGGAACACAGACTGATCTGATGCGGACGGACGTAAAAGAGAGCGAAAATGATTATGAGCTGACAATGAACCTTCCGGGAGTGAAAAAGGAAGATGTCAGGGCAGAACTGAAGGATGGGTATCTGATAATCCAGGCATCCACGAACACAAGCAATGATCAGAAGGACAGCAACGGTAAGTACGTTCGCCGTGAACGCTATGCCGGCTCTTTCAGCAGATCGTTCTACGTGGGAGAAGACGTGAAGCAGGAAGATATCAAGGCGAAGTTTGAGAATGGCACCTTGATTCTTACTGTGCCGAAGAAAGTACATCAGCCGGTGGTTGAGGAGAGCAAATACATTGCTATCGAGTAATAGAAAATGCGGCGGTTTATCCGCCGCAAGTGAGTTCCTTTTTCTCTGCGGTGCAGCTTTAAACAGCTGTGCCGTTTTTTCATTTCATCGATAACAATTTTGGGTTACTGTTATATGAAAAAATTACGCAAAGAGATTGTTTCATTATACTGTTTTCAACATTCCCTGAACAGCAATAGAACCATTTTCTTTCAGCCCAAGAAGCCAAATACAGGCCTCGCCTGTCTGCACGTATACCCGGATTGCTTCGCTCTCAAAGCATTGGTTCACATAGTGTATCTCCAAATCTGTTGCCATATGAGCCTTGTAAAATTGACTGTCAAATGCGTTGAGCAGCAGGTCAACATATTTCAGGTTTGTCATGTGTCCCATTTTGTCGAGATCGGTATAGTGGACCGTGTGCGTATAGCGATATTCCATATCATCCGCTGACCTCATCATTTTTTTCAGAAAGGGTTCGACATCAGCCAGACGTTCTTCTTCCTTATTTTTCGGGAAATCTACTGCTTCTGGTCTGGTCAGCCGTCCTTTTGTCATATCAAAAAAGCAGCTTTCTACCCGACCGGAAGCATATAATGTTCCGTCCCTCGTGATTGAGAAACCCTGATAGAGCAGAGCATGGGAATTGTTTTTTTCCAGCCATGTCTCCATATGCAGAGGTTTCGTATAATCTGCCTGTTTTTCCAGATGTACCCGGTATTTCGTGTACATACAACAAATACCGTATTCTTCTGGCAGCGTATCATTGCCTTTGCCGAGGTTATGCAGGTAATGGGTGGTCATATCCTGAAAATAGTACAGATAACCTTTTATCCCGATTAGACCGTTTGCTTCCGATTCCCGAAACATTGGCAGGTAGTCCTTTTCAAATATCATTTTGCCATCTCCATTCTTTTATGGTTACCATTAGATGATTTTATCACACTTGTAAAGGTATTCCACTATTTTTTTCTATAATCGTCTTTATCTGGGTTCTGCAGGAATCGGAGGGCGTATTGTTCATTCTCCGCAAAAATCGTTCCTGCAAAACACCTTTAGAATCCTTCACAAATCCCCTTTTTGGCATTGAAATTGAGGCTGATATTCTGTATTATAAAGACAAGGAGGTGTCCTGCCAGCCGGTAAAGAATAAAAATGGCGGGGAAATTCCCCGCCGCTCGGATGTGAAGAAGTGATGGAATCAGGTATCTAACGCAAGCCGCCACGGAGTGGCCTGGTACAAATCAACCATTTAGAATACAGAGAAAAATGAGGGAAGGAAATTATGAACAGTCTGCAATCAGTTTTATATGAAATAAAGGCCTGTGATCTTGACAGCCCGTATATTTTTATCAGCTACAGCAGCCTTGACAGTGAGCTGGTATGGCAGGACGTACGGGAGTTTCAGAGACGCGGGTACAATGTCTGGCTGGATGAAAAAAATCTGGACAAAACAAAACCGTCCTGGCGTGAGGATGCGATCGCAGCGATCGAGGATATGGAGTGCGAGCTGGTGGTTTTTTATGTAAGCGCGAATTCCCTTCGAAGTGACGCATGCTATCAGGAGCTGTCGAAGACGGTGGATGAGAGGACGCGCGCCATGCATTTTGGCCCCGTAAAATTCATTGCCGTGGACGCAGAACCGGTCGGCGATATCACTGCGTTTGCGCAGAAGGTGTTCCGGGATATCCGCGAGAGCAATCTGGAGAAGGGAGAGCGCAGCAGACAGGCACTCGCACTGGATGGTTTCATGCGTGACTTTTTTAACAGCAATAATGAAAAGGTGCGGATACATCCGAAGAATGAGGTAAACCGCAAGATTGATTATTATGACGATATCACGGCATCCTTTCCGGATGCTGCCAGAGTATTTGAGCCAGAAATGGACGAAAAGCCGGAGATAGAAGCGGTAACGGAAATGAGAGCGGATGTAAAGCTGCCGTCAGAGCCGGAACAGAGTACGGCGGAGAGCATGCCGCCATACGTGGAAGAAATGTATTCGCAAATGCAGGCCGTGAATGATCTTTTTGACATGGTTGCCGGAACAGTGAAATCGGAAAAAGCCGGGGAAACGCAGGAGGAGGAGCCAATATCAGCCGAAGACTGGGAGATGAAGGGGGAGCCGATACCAGCCGAACGCGGGGAGACGATAGAGGAGAACTTGACACCAGCCGAAGGCCGGGAGGCGATGGAGGAGAACCCAATACCAGCCGAAAGGTCTGAAACAGAATTCATCGAAGACGCCGAAGAACTTCCGGAAATGACCGAACTGAATCCAGAAGAGCAACCGGCCGATGATGAAACCTGGTTTACGAAAAACGAAGGTACTGCTCCGGTTATCCGTAAGCGGATGACGTTTGGAAAAAAGGAAATGAAAAGCACCCCCATTCGCGGAGGCTTGCTTGAAATCCCCGCAGGCTATACGGAAATCCAGATCAAGCTGAGCCGTTCGCTGTATTGGGGGAACCGCGAGATTCGGAACCTGATCCTGCCGGATTCTCTCAGGGAGCTGAATATAGGCGAATTTCAGAATTGTGTGAATCTGGAACAGGTACTTCTGCCGAAATATCTGCAGAAAATAGCGTCGGAGGCATTCCGGGGCTGCAGTTCATTAAAGGAAATTGTGATTCCGGGAAATGTCACAACCATGAATCACGCTGCTTTCCAGGACTGCGTTTCGCTGGAAAGGGTCGTTTTCCCGGAGTAGCTGAAAACGGTGGGAGCACATGCGTTTGACGGGTGCAGGTCATTGAAGGAAATCCATCTGTCCTCCGGGCTTAAAACATTGAGCATGCATGTATTTACAGGCTGCTCTTTACTGAAGGAGGTTCGCCTGCCTTCGCAGCTTGAGAAGATGGATATCTGTTGCTTCCAGGACTGTACTTCTTTGGAAACGGTGCATATACCGGGCAGCCTGAAGCGAATTTCCAGTTCGGCCTTTAAAAACTGCGCCTCCCTCAAAAAGGTGATCCTGGAAGAAGGCGTAGAACGCATTGATGGCTCTTTTGACCGGTGCTGCACCACAGGTAGTATGCATATTCAGATCCCGGATTCCGTGACTGCGATCGATTCGATTGCGTTCTATAAGACTACGCCGGTCATCCACTGCCATGCAGGGTCGTATGCGGAAAGCTATGCGAAGAAAAATTCATATTCCTGTGAATTGTATTAAAGATCCGCGTAAGGCATATCCCATGTGAAGTGTGAGATGCCCACATCCCCAATCGAAGATTGGGGACAAAACCCGGCGAGGGCTAAACGGATGTCCACTGGACATCCAGCGGCCGACGCGGCGGACAGGGGTGCGGGTACTCCCCCTGTCCGTTTTTTCTGCGGGTGCTTACTCCGTCCGCAGGGCGACGACCGGGTCTTTCTTCGCGGCGCTCCGGGACGGGATGATGCCGGCGATGAGGTTCAGGACGATGCTGATGATGACCAGGATCACACCGGCCTCAGTCGGCAGGTAGGCGTTCAGGCCGGAAATACCGGTCGCGCTGTGGATCAGGCTGTTGATTGGGAAGCACAGCAGCACGGTCACGAGGACGCCGAGAATGCCGGAGAGGAATCCGATGATCACGGTCTCTGCGTTGAACATGCTGGAGACGTCGCCCTTGGAGGCGCCGATTGCGCGCAGGATGCCGATCTCTTTGGTGCGCTCCTGTACGGAGATCAGAGTGATCACAGCGATCATGATGGATGACACGACCAGGGAGATGGCCACGAAGCCAATCAGCACGTAGGTGATGGCGTTGATGATGGTCGTGATGGACGACATCATGATACCGACGTAGTCGGTGTACTGAATCTTCTGCAGGTCGTCTACGCTCTCGTTGTAATCGGTGATCGCGTCCTCTACGATATCTTTGTTCGAGAAGGAGGACGCGTAGAGATTGATCGACGAGGGGTCGTCAAGGTCAAGGTATCCCAGCTTGATCAGGTTGTCTTCATAAGTGCTGTCAGAAAATTCGATGATGCTGTCGTAGTAGTCAGCGCATTCTTCGGTCGTGTAGGATTCCACGACGGCATCGAGTGCGGCGGCGAGCTCTTCTGTGCTATAAGCCTGAAGCTGTTCTTCCACCTGGCTGGCGTATTGCTCCGTGATCTGGGAGGTCACGGCCTGAGTGAACATGGTTTCCACGTCCTCGTCGCTCATGGCGCCAAGATATTCCGTGGCGGTCTCTTCGTCCAGGCTCATCTGGGATACCAGCATCTGTACGATGGATGTGCGCATATCCTCGATCGTATAGTCTGCCATGGTTTCACTGACAGCCGCTTCCAGATCCTCGTCGGACGGGATGCTCATGATCTCGATGTAAGACTGCGCCTTGTCCTCGTCGGAAAGCTCTTCGATATAGGCCAGGAATTTTTCCTGTTTTTCTTCATCCGTCAGGCTTTCGCTGCTGTCGGAGAAGGGAAGACCGGTCAGCACGTCGATGGTTTCATTTTCCACCTGCGCCTTGGCGACATCGGATTCCCTGGATTTTTCAATCACATATTCGGTCAGAGCGCTCGTGTAGGCG
Source organism: Lachnospiraceae bacterium (assembly GCA_021203145.1). Lineage (GTDB taxonomy): Bacteria > Bacillota > Clostridia > Lachnospirales > Lachnospiraceae > Choladousia. The sequence continues at coordinate 16,641 of JAJQBS010000076.1, forward strand.
ATGCCATTGTCAAGCATGGAGGAGGTCGCGTCCTCGTTCGTGCGGACGATGCCGACCACCTTCAGTGTCAGTGCGTTATCATAGAGATACTGCAGGCCGCTCTCGCTTTCGCGCAGGTCAGTGTATGTTCCGGTCTGTTCATTATAGGTGTATGCGTCACAGCTTAAAATCACACGGTATTCCTGCGCACAGATTTCCTCATAGGTCCAGGAAGTATCATCTATCTCGGCTTCGGTATCTTCGTTCGCCGCATTTGCGATCTCCATGATGGTGTCCTCGGAAATCAGGCCGAGGGCATAGAGGGTCAGATCATCGATTTCATTGTTTTCATCCAGAACCAGCACGACTTCGTCATAGTCGTTCGGCCAGGAGCCATAGACGAGGTCGTACTGACGCTCCAGTACGTCATTGACATAGGAGCCGTCGTTGCCGGAGAGCATTTCCTGCCAGATAGAGTCTGACATGGTACTCATCGCGGAATAGGAGTACAGAGAGGAGCTGCTTTCCGTATCGCCCATCAGGGAGGACATAGTCTCAGAATCCAGATCCATGTAGCTGGCCATGATGTCCATCAACAGATCCGACACGTCGGATTTTTCAATATCGCCGTCCACATTTTTCGTATAGACGGCCAGATCCAGGTCATAGGTATACTGGATGCCGCTCAGGGCCTCGTACAGGTCGGACTCCTCGTCCTCCATCAGATCCTCCAGGTAGGCTTTAAAGGAAGCCAGGTCGTTTTCGCTCTCCTCCAGATTGTTGACCGCGTTTAGCATCTGCTGCAGGGCAGCCTTCTGATAGACCGCGTCTGTGTCATGGTCTACGGAGCTGCTGGAGACATTCATAAACGTTTCCAGGATGGAGCTTATATCAATGCTTTCCGCCTCCAGGGTCAGCGGGTAAGAGGCAAGGGTATCCTCCTCAACCTCGTCAATATAGGACGTCAGTCCCTGCGAGATGGAGAGAATCAGCGCAATACCGATGATGCCGATGCTTCCGGCGAAGGCAGTCAGGATGGTGCGCCCCCTCTTTGTCCCCAGGTTTCTTAAGGACAGTCCAAAGGAGGTAAAAAGGGACATAGACGGTTTTTTCGCCTTGCCAACCCGCATCCGCTCCTGGCGGTCGCGCTGTTGTTCTTTATTGATCTCTTCCTCTGTCAGAGGCATGGAATCGGACGTGATTTCACCGTCCAGCATCCGGATCGTCCGCGAGGAGTAGCGCTCGGCAAGATCCGGGTTGTGCGTGACCATGATGATCAGACGGTCATGGGAAATCTTTTTCAGAATCTCCATGACCTGTACGCTGGTCTCGGTATCCAGAGCGCCCGTCGGCTCATCAGCCAGAATGATGTCCGGGTTGTTTATCAGGGCACGCGCGATCGCTACGCGCTGCATCTGTCCGCCGGACATTTCATTGGGGCGCTTGTGCAGCTGATTGCCAAGTCCCACTTCCTCCAGCGCCGCTTTCGCGCGCTCCCGCCGCTCTGCTTTCGATACGCCGGCGAGCGTCAGCGCCAGCTCGACATTGCGCAGTACCGTCTGGTGCGGGATCAGATTGTAGGTCTGGAATACGAAGCCGATGGAGTGGTTGCGGTAGGCGTCCCAGTCCCGGTCTTTATATTTTTTCGTAGAAACACCGTTGATGATCAGATCGCCCTCCGTGTACTGGTCCAGGCCGCCGATAATATTCAGCATCGTGGTCTTGCCGCAGCCGGATGGCCCGAGGATCGCCACAAATTCACTGCTGCGGAATTTCAGGTCGATCCCTTTGAGCGCGTGAACCGTATTCTCGCCGGAGAGGTAATCCTTTTTGATTGATTTCAGCTCAAGCATGTCTTGCCTTCTTTCTTTTTCATTTACCTTGAAAATTCATAGACCAAAAAATTCTTTAATTTTGTCGTTTGCATTATTACAAATGAAAGCATTTTTGTCAACCGCACCTATGAATTCTTAATTTTCTTTATAGATTATTTAGAAGTTCATGTGAGCAGAAAAACCAGGCAGACCGGATACCGGAATATCTGGATATGTCAGTGTCTGTACAAATCAGATATTTAGACATTTCGCGTGATTTGTCCGGTTCCATTTTAGAAAAATGCCTTGACAATCTGTCGGAATCGCTGTAACGTATACACGTGAAACAGCTTGTAAAGCTTTGTTTCCGAAGCATATACAATTTTATAGCTTTTCTCTTATTCAGAGTGGTGGAGATACATAGGATCTGTGAAGCCACGGCAACCCCGATTCGGTTCATTGGATAAAGAGGCAGATGCACTGTCAGTTTTGCTATTTTGCCAGATGACCGATAATCGGAAGGTGCCAACCTGAGCGAGTGTACTCGAACAATAAGGGGATTTGATGAAACATTAAGTCCGCCTTTTTGGCGGATTTTTTTGAAGAAAGGATGAATTAGAATGGACAGATATTTATTTACATCTGAATCGGTGACGGAAGGGCATCCGGACAAGATCTGCGACCAGATTTCGGACGCGATTCTCGACGCACTGCTGGAGCAGGATCCGATGAGCAGGGTGGCGTGTGAAACGGCTACGACGACCGGGCTGGTGCTGGTCATGGGCGAGATATCCACAAAAGCCTACGTGGATATCCAGAAAATCGTGCGGGATACAGTGCGTGAGATTGGCTATACCAGGGGAAAGTACGGATTTGACGCGGACACCTGCGCCGTGATTACAGCGATTGACGAGCAGTCGCCGGATATCGCGATGGGCGTGAATCAGGCGCTCGAGGCGCGTGAAAAAGGGAATTCTGCTTATGCGGAGCAAGGCATGACAGATGATGAGCTCGAGGCGATCGGCGCGGGCGACCAGGGCATGATGTTCGGCTATGCGACTAATGAGACTGCTGAGTATATGCCCTATCCGATTTCTCTGGCTCATAAGCTGGCGCGGCAGCTGACGAAGGTGCGCAAGGATGGCACCCTTAAATACCTGCGGCCGGACGGAAAGACCCAGGTGACGGTGGAGTATGACGAGAATGGCAGGCCGTATCGCCTGGATGCGGTCGTGCTCTCCACGCAGCACGACCCGGAGGTGCCGCAGGAGCAGATCCATGCGGACATCAGGAAATATGTATTTGACGAGATTCTTCCGCAGGATATGGTGGATGAAAATACGAAATTCTTTGTCAATCCGACCGGGCGTTTTGTGGTCGGCGGACCGAATGGAGACTCCGGTCTGACCGGGCGCAAGATTATCGTGGACACCTACGGCGGTTACGCCAGACATGGCGGCGGAGCGTTTTCCGGGAAGGACTGCACGAAGGTAGATCGTTCCGCTGCGTATGCTGCCCGTTATGTGGCAAAAAATATCGTGGCCGCCGGTCTGGCAGAAAAATGCGAGATCCAGCTCTCCTACGCGATCGGCGTGGCAAGACCGACCTCCATCATGGTGGATACCTTTGGCACCGGCCGGCTTTCGGATGAGAAGCTGACGGAGATTATCCGCGAGAACTTTGATCTGCGTCCGGCCGGCATCATCAGGATGCTGGATCTGCGTCGACCGATTTACAAGCAGACGGCCGCTTACGGGCATTTCGGCAGGGACGACCTGAAACTTCCGTGGGAGAAGACGGACCACGCGGAAGCACTGGGAAAATATCTGTAAAAGGACATCAGATGATAGCACGATTAAAAAATAGATGCCTGCACCTGGAATGTCGCAAAGGTATAGTATAGACATCATACTAGGAGAAATTACAATTTATTTGTGTCTTTTTTTATAAATTTGGCGCGAGGGGCTTGCATTTTTTGAAAGTTTCCCCTATACTTAACATCAGAAATTTTGAGTAACATCATTTTCGACAGATACAGCCCTGCAAGGGTGCGTAGATATTCCGACAGGCGCAGTGGTTTTCGATATGGGGCGCAGACCGCGTTTTCTGTGCGACCGTGCGCATCATAGGATAGTCTGAGGTGAGAGATGAAAAATTGGAAAACGGTGACAGCCCTCCTGCTGGCTTTTTGCCTGCTGCTCCTTGCACCGTGTTCGCTGGTTTTGGCCGAGGAGGAATCTGCCCAGACGGAGACGGAGGTTCCGGAGTCCTGGTATTATACGATTGAGTCTAATGAGATCGAGGGATGGCCGGAAGGTCCCACGATTGAGGCAGCCTCCGCGATTGTTATGGATATCGATACGGGGACGGTATTGTACAGCAAGCAGGCGACTGAAAAGCAGTATCCCGCCAGTATTACAAAGATTATGACGACGCTTCTTCTGATTGAGAATTGTGATCTGGACGACACCATCACATTTTCGGAGGTTGTGTATGACATAGAGGAGGGGAGTACGCACCTGGGCATCCAGCCGGGGGAAGAGATGACGCTTCGCGACTGCGCGTATGGGATCATGCTGGCCTCTGCGAACGACATCGCGAACGGCGTCGCGGAATATATCGCCGGCAGCGTCAGCGCTTTTGCCGACATGATGAACGAAAAAGCCGAGGAGCTGGGCTGCGTAAACACGCATTTTTCCAACCCGCACGGGCTGTACAGTGACGACCATTATACCTGCGCTTACGATATGGCGCTGATCGCGCAGGCCGCGTATCAGAACGAGACCTTCCGCGAGATCGTTGGTACGACCGAGTACATTATTCCTGAGACGAACCTGTCGGGCGAGGATCGCTCCTTTTTGAACCATCACAAGATGCTCCAGTCAGATTCGGAGTATTATCAGTCGTGGTGCACCGGCGGAAAGACGGGATATACCTCGCAGTGCCTGAATACGCTGGTGACCTATGGCAGTAAAGACGGGATGAACCTTGTTTCTGTGATCCTCAGAGTCAACAGATCCGGCAAGGCTTATGCAGAATCCACAGAAATTCTTGAATATGGTTTCGAAAATTTTTATACAAAAAATTATGAGAATATCAGTTCAAAATCAACTTTTTATGATATAATGAATCTTGACTATGTCGGCACTGCATCAAAGCTTCTCTCTTCCGTATGGAAGCGGGTGCCTCTTGAGAATTGCAGTGTGCATATCACGCTTCCGAATGACGCATCGATAGAGGACATTACCTTTACGGTTACGGAGGCATATGGCAGCACAAGGGCTTTTTCATATGAATACAATGGACAGCCGGTTGGGACGGCGGCTGGTAAATTAAATACAGTATTGATTCCGATTCAGACCAGATACAGCGTGGGGACGAATGTCTCTGCGGCTGAGACAGGCTCGTCGGATCAGACTATCCTGATTGAAGGACTGGATGAGGTGCTCGACCAGGCGACCGTTATTTTGAATGAAGGTTATCAGATTTTCAGGGATTACGCGGAACATCACATGGTTGTCATGATATCTGTGGGAGCCGTGATATTGATAATTTTTATCGTGTTAATGATTGTATTGATTTTCCGGGCAACAGCAGACGCGCGGATCAGGCGGCGGAGAAGATTGGAGGAGGAGGAACGGAAGAAAAGGGAAGAAGAGATTGAAAAGATGACTGCAGCTGAGATAGAAGCTGAGCTGCGGGCAGTGATGGAACAGGAGCGCATCCGCAGGGAGCAGGAAGAGCTTGCTGCGGCGGAGGCCGAAAAGGCCGTCCGGGAAGCGGAAGAGATGGAGTGGAAGGCACGCGAGACAGAGCGGCTGATTGACGAGCTGGAGCAGGAACGCCAGGAACGCATTTCTTCCAGAAAAAAAACAGGGGATAACTGACGAGAGATGACGTAAGTCGTTCGCGTTCGGGGATGCGCAGGGCTGCACACAGACGCGCAGGGAATGGCTGTTTACGCGATGGCTGCAAAGGATACTCCGGCTTCGCCGGCAATTCTTATGACACACCCCGCATCTGGCGCAAAGTAAAACGGTTTAAGCCGTTTGCTATAGTATAAATAATTTATAAGAAGGGATGGATAAAAGATGAACTGGGTCGCACCAATCAAAGACGAAGAAACACTGGAAAAATTTAAGGCAAAGCTGCGCGAGATGGATGATAAGTATTATATCATGTTTGAGATCGGCGTAGGCACGGGGCTTCAGCTCCAGGAGATCCTGCAGTTTAAGAACAAGGACATCCGGGGCAAGGAAAGCATTGAAGCCAGTATCGGGACAAAGAATATTAAGCGGACCTTCCATATTCCGGAAGAGCTGCAGGAAATAATTATGAATTATACGGAAGGCAAGGATCCGGACGCATATCTGATTTTGGGACATGCCAGTTCTCCGACGCCGCTCTCCAGGGAGCAGGCCTACCGTGCGCTCAAGGCAGCTGGCAAGAGTATGGGCCTGGCTTCGATCGGCGCACAGACGATGCGCAAGACCTTTGCATGGCGCTATTATAAGTCGACCGGGGATATCTATTATCTCCAGAACCTTCTGAATCACGCGTCGCCGTCCATCACCTACCGTTACATCGGAGAGAAGCCGAATGTGGAGGTCTACCTCCGCAAGATGACGCCGGAAGAGAATGAGCGGAGCCGTTATCTGCTTTATAAAGATGGAAATGGCAAGAAGCGGATCGAGGATCTGCAGAAGGTACTTTCGGAGATCGGCGAGGAAATGGACAACCCGCTGAACAACGACGCATATTACGGCAAAGTAGACTGCCTCCTCAAAGAGATGGAGGATCTGGTGGCGAACTTCAGGCAGACGAAATAGATACTGGAAATCTATAAAAAAATGAACCTGAGGAACAATAAAAAGACGATTCCCCGCCTCTGGGATCACAGAGGCGGGGAATTCCATTTGTGACGCAGATGCGCCCATGGCACCATAATGAACGAGGAGGAGATAAACATGGAAAGAATCGCAAGCTTTACTATTAACCATCTGAAATTGCTGCCGGGATTGTATGTGTCCAGAAGAGACAGGAAGGGAGACTGTGTTATAACGACATTTGACATGCGGATTACCGCACCGAACCGGGAACCGGTTGTCGATATGCCGGCTCTTCATACGATTGAGCACATGGCTGCCACCTACCTTAGAAACAGCAGGCAGAAGGATGACGTTGTTTATTTCGGACCAATGGGCTGCCGCACAGGGTGTTATATCGTCATGTTTGGAGACCTGAATCCGGAGGACATCCTTGACCTGGTGACAGATATGTGTGATTTTATTATTGCTTATGAGGGCGAAATTCCCGGGGCACAGCCGGATCAGTGCGGCAATTATTCAGAGCAGAACTTAAATATGGCAAAATATTATATCAGAAAATATCGGAACGATCTGACTGAAAACAGGCGGCTTGTCTATCCGGAATAAGGGAGGCCGTGCGCGAAAGAAGGCCGCTTTACATATATGAGAAAAAGCTGCAGGGCTGAATATTGAAATCCGGGACAGAAGTGAGAGTCTTTCCCGGATTTGCCACATATATGCGAGTGTATACGGAGCGGAGAGCAGACGCTGTGCAGGAGGAAACAGTCTGCTTTTATGGACGCATATTTTCTGACGGCAAAGACTTATATTGTCTGTGCGTGACGATGCTCACGACGCTTCGATTTTAACATTTCCTTTCTTTCGTAGAGAAGGCTGGCTTCCTCTTCAGAGATTGGACGGATCGTCTTGACGGCGTAGGTCATCTGATCTGTATTCTTCCGCAACCGTATTTTTCCTTTCAGATAACCGTGGTCCGGGCACCATGCGAGGCAAAAGTGATTGTGTCCTCCGGCGGAAAACCAGCGTATTTTTCTGGAGACAGATTTTCTGCAGAGGGGGCATCGCATGGAGGTAACGATAGAATCCTTCATGGCCTGGTTCCTTGAAGGGAAAAGCCGCGAGACAAATTTGTCATAGGTGTTGTAATGCAGATAGATCTCCTGACTTCTTGTAAGCGGTGTGCGAAAATAGTCTACAGAAGAATTTTCCAGAATCTGCTGTTCTGTCAGCTTCTGCATGACCAGAGAAGTGTACATGGCGTCGCTTAATGCGCTGTGAAAGGAGATCTCTTTTGGCAGATGCAGAAAGTCTACGGCATATTCCAGGGATTTTCTGGATTTGCGATCCTCGTAAACAATACTGAAAATCTTCTGTATGTCGTAATACATCAGTGGGAACGGAAAGGGATTCTCCATATTATAATAAGAAAGATTTCGCTGCAGTTCGGTTAGATCAGCGGGTCCCCAGGTGCAAAACAGCGGCTCTTCCAGGCACCACGCAAAAAAATCTGCGGCCACCTCCTGAAAGCTTCTGGCTCCTTCAAAATCAAGCGATCGCAAAGTGACGATTTCTCTGGTTCTAAAATGCAGAGAAGTGTAGACCTGCGGCCTGACGATTTCGCGGAATTGTCCTGTGACCTGCAGAGCTTCATTCAGGCGGACGGCGCCTATTTCAATAATTTCAAAGGGAAGCGATGCAATCTCCTTTGCCTTCCCATAAGGACATTGATTCCATTCCAGATCAAGTACGATGTAATTCATAGTATTCACCTCGCAGTGCTGTATTTGCAGCTGCCCTGCATTTACTGGCACATCTCACCTGGGCTGCCCGGTCTGAAGCTGATGAGAACAGGTGCGTCTGGTTGTTAGTATACACAAAACAGACACGTATTTCAAGGGTTCGTCAATCTGTACATAAAAATTGCAAAAATTCGTCAAAATGCCCTGTTTCGAAAAAATCGGGTAAAATCGTAAGCATAACCCACAACAAGAACAAAAAATGTTTGTACAGTTGTGGTATGGTAAAAAAAAGCGGGATTTAGTATACTAAACCCATTACAAAAGCTGAACATTCAGCAAAACAAAACGAATCAGGGAGGATTCAGACATGGCAAGTTTAAGCTTATCCCACATCAACAAGACATATCCAAACGGGTTTGAGGCAGTAAAGGACTTCAACCTCGAAGTAGCGGATAAAGAGTTCATTATTTTCGTAGGACCGTCAGGATGTGGAAAATCCACCACGCTCCGTATGATCGCGGGCCTGGAAGAGATCACAGCCGGAGAACTGAAGATCGGCGATAGAGTTGTAAATGATGTAGAGCCGAAGGACAGAGATATCGCGATGGTATTCCAGAGCTACGCTCTGTATCC
>JAJQBS010000051.1 GCA_021203145.1 Lachnospiraceae bacterium
GTCCATGGATTAACCACGGGCGAAACACGCCTTGAATAATCTCTTTATTCTTTTGGAAGCAGCAAATCAGGACAGAATTATCCTGTCTGTCTGTCTGTCTGTCTGTCTGTCTGTCTGTCTGTAAAGATTATATTAACAAATTTCATTAAGTCAACCTCATTTTTAAATTTTCTGTAAACTTTCCCTCTGTTTTTCCAGGTAGCGGAAAATGCCGTCAACGGTTGCTTTCGCCGCCCATTGCGATCCCAACAGATAAAAGTCTTTTGATTCCAGCGGTCGCAGCGTCGATGATAAGCTGTTTTTTATGCAGTTCCCTCTGTTCCCATGTAACTTTCCCCATTCGTCGCTCTCCTTTTCAGTGCGTTGTTGCAGGCATAACGGCGTCTTCCTGGATTTATTCGGAACATATTCTTTTTATTCTTGTATAGTATAGCAGAAGTATCCGCGGATTGCAATAGTTTGGGGAGAATAATTTACAAAAGATAAGATTACAATAAGAGCATCATCGATGTCATCAAAATAAGAAAACTCAAAATCCCGGACCGTATTGTTCTTTGCACTGGTTTTAAGCCGCTCCGATTTCATCAAAATATGCTCTTTTGAGTTCTCGGAAGTTTAGCGCCTCCCTTGTGCAGCAATTCAAAATCATCAAATTGATCCATGCCATATTTCTTTAATATCTTATCAATATCCCTTCTTTTCGGATCCGGGAGGCGACTGGAAAATGTAGGGAACAATTTTTCACTCGTATACACGGTATCTGTTGGAAAAGCTTTCAGTTCCAGATAACCATCCTTTTTAGCCTGATCATAGTCTCCATAATATTGAAACTCATATTGTTTTCCACGAGTCAGTTTCCCTACAATATAATTTCTTCTCGACCGCGGGTTTCTCCACTTCAAATATAAAATATTACTCATTGAATGCCTCCTGATTCTTTTAACATCTTTATTTTCGACTTCAGAAAATTACGAATAAGCAAGTTCTTTAATCATATCAACGCAATAATGCTTCCCGGTTTCTTCATCAACCATACTGTTTTCATCGTACTGTGGAAATTTTCTATTAATAAATCCAATGCCTTCTGTAAGCGTTTCCGATTGTCTTCTGGCAAGATAGCTTATACTGGCTATTCTGCCATTTCGAATTCCAATATCAACCTTTGCCGTCTCAACACCAAGAATTACACCAAGCTGCGCAGCAATATGCTCTGAAATATGTTCGGTTATCTGAAACTCTTTCCCGAATCCTTATTCAAAATCCTGTGCCAGTTTCTTCCTGCGCTCCTGCAAAAGCAGTACCACCGCTGCTGAACAGGATAAGAATTATGAACCACGTTCCGGCAGGCGTATTGTCACCGGTCTGCACAGATGCGTTCGTTTCTGATTCAGACTCTCTTTCCGCAGCCGCAATCTCACTTTCAGCAGCCTCGCTTTCGGTCTCGGCACGGCAGAGCTTTCGGTCTCGGCGTTCTCAGTAGTGGCTTCCGTTGCTGTCGCTTCTGTTTCCTCCCCTGCTTCCTGCCAGGCAACCGCTACAGGGGACAATCCCATGAGGGTGACAACTAAGCCGTCGCCGGTCTTTCTAATTGTGGGCGTCTCTGTTCCTCCTGCCGTGATGCCCAGCCGGGACGAAGTCTCTGTGAACATATGCAGCACAGTAAATTCATAGCTGCTGTCTGTTCCTTCAGGGTAAGGCAGGGTCACGGTAATGCCCGTTGCGGGGAAGTTGTCTGCTGTGGCGTTAATCCACTCTCTATCGTTGATCCGGTACTGCTGCACCACATCATACACGAGGGCGTTATCCGCTGTATATGCCGTGCCTACCGTGACACGGCTGATCAAATCCAAAATAAGTTCATCAACACTGGAATACAGGCTCTTCAGCCCTTCCGGCACGGCAGTCAGTCCCTGAACCGTTGTTTTTGTGCTAAGATTTTCGTCCGTTCCGTCAATGACCCTGATGGCAGTGTAATCCGTCTTGTAGCTGTCGCCGCAGTTCGTACAGGTGTAAACGGTGTATCCCTGTTCCGTGTAGGTTGGTTCGGTTATGACCGCTTCAACCCCATTCCTCTAAACTTCCTGTAAACTTTCCCTCTGTTTTTCCAGGTAGCGGAAGATACCGTCAACGGTTTCCTTCGCCGCTTTCTTAGAATCGGTATCGTTCGCGATTTTCTGTAAGATAAAAGAACCGCAGAATGAATTTTCTGATCTGACCTTTCAAACCCATTCTTTTTTGCTTAAGGGTTTGATATAGTTCTTTTTCAAATCACGGGTGCTTCCAAAAAATGCCTTTTCTGATTTAGAAAACGTGTTATTCTCCAGTTTGAGTTTTACTAATTCAAGAGTGCAGAACAGGTCAGCTACTTGAAAAAGTTTATACTCAGATGGCATAACCCTGCGAAAAACAGGATTCGGAAGCAAAGCGTTAAAAACAGAGGAAAGTATTTTGCTAACCTCAACTTGTCCATTATCATAGTAGATTTTCACATCATCAAAAGACAAAAAAGAATCATAATGTTCTCTGATGAACTGAGCAATCTGCTTTGACAATCTTCCTGTTGCATCAACCACATTCGGGAAATGTTTTTTCTCTATGTAAAAGCACTTGTATCGGATGTCTATTTGGCGAATAAAGGCAACCATTTTGTTGAATATTCTCCGCCGCTCATCAATGGAGAAGTTTGTATATATCTCCTCTTTACGAATGATAGGTCCGGTATGTATGCACAGGTTATTCAGGCTTAAATATGAAAGCTCTTGATTCAGTTTCAAAACAGCAGGCTGAATATTTTCTTCCTGTTCATGAAAAACCATTGCAATTATGTAATACGGTGAATGATAATCATACTCTCCAAAATCACCAGATTCATCAATAAATACGCTTAATTCTTTCAATGCAGGGCACCTCTATAACATCTGTAAAGAAAAATGGCGGGGAACTTCCCCGCCCGCGATGGACCTGGGTCTTGCGACCAGCCCAAACTGAAATCACTGATTTCGTTAAAAATAGTATATGCGAAAATTGATAAAAAAGCAATAGAAATTTTCAAAATAAATGAGTAAACGGGGCTTCGGAAATTTCTGGAGCAGCGTATACAAAAACAGGCAGCCATAAGGCTGCCTGTTTGAACCAACTAAAACCGTATCAGGGCTTTCTCCTGCGGTAAGCGGCTGTATACGCCAGACCGAGCCCAGAGAACAAAACTGCTATCGCCCACAGCAGATAAAAGTCCTTTTTTTAATCGTTTACAGCCACCCACGCTGCCTGAAACGATGGCTGATTTTTTTCTGGCTTTTTTGTGTTATGAAATGTGTTAATGCGTTTTAAGCTCCGTTTTCGCCAACTATTCAGCGGGTATTTCCGTTATTTTCGTATATTCCCCCAGCAGACAAAAAGTATTTTTATCATCCTGTTATAACCTCTTATAAGTTCCCGGCGCCCTGAAAAACGGCCTCTTTTCTGCAGCCCGTGCCTGTCAGAACTTTCTCCACACCATTTTATCAACTACTCTCGTATAAGACTGGATGATTTTCACCACCTTCGTGCTGACATTCTCTTCCACATAATCCGGCACAGGAATGCCATAGTCGCCGTTCGCATTCATTTCCACAGCCGTCTCAACCGCCTGGAGAAGGCTCACCGTGTCAATCCCGGCTAAGATAAAGCATGCCTTATCCAGCGCCTCGGGGCGTTCTGTAGATGTCCGGATACATACTGCCGGGAAAGGATGACCTGCGGATGAGAAAAAGCTGCTTTCTTCCGGCAGTGTGCCGGAATCCGATACCACAGCAAAGGCGTTCATCTGCAGGCAATTATAATCATGAAAGCCCAGCGGTTCATGCTGTATCACGCGGGGGTCAAGCTGAAAGCCTGATTCCTCCAGGCGTTTCCTTGAACGGGGGTGGCAGGAATACAGAATCGGCATATCATACTTCTCCGCCATCTTGTTTATCGCTGTGAAAAGGGACAGGAAGTTTTTCTCTGTATCAATATTCTCCTCCCGGTGAGCAGAAAGAAGGATGTATTTGCCTTTCTCCAGGCCCAGCCTGCTGTGGATATCTGAATTCTCTATCTCCATCAGATTCGCTCTTAGCACTTCTGCCATCGGACTTCCGGTTACATATACCCGCTCCTTCGGCAGGCCGCACTCATGCAGGTATTTCCGGGCATGCTCACTGTACGCCAGGTTTACATCAGAGATGATGTCCACGATCCGGCGGTTTGTCTCTTCCGGAAGGCATTCGTCTTTGCAGCGGTTGCCGGCTTCCATGTGGAAGATCGGGATATGAAGCCGCTTTGCCGCTATCGCGGAAAGGCAGGAATTGGTGTCTCCAAGGATCAGCAGCGCGTCTGGCCTGATCTGGCTCATCAGTTTATAAGAGCTGTTGATGATATTTCCCACGGTCGCGCCAAGGTCATCGCCGACCGCGTCCATGTAAACCTCCGGATCTGCCAGCTTCAAATCACGAAAAAAAATGCCGTTGAGATTATAATCGTAGTTCTGCCCCGTATGTGCGAGGATCGTATCAAAATACATGCGGCATTTCTGGATAGTTGCTGCCAGACGGATAATCTCCGGGCGGGTGCCTGCAATAATCAGCAGCTTCAGTTTGCCATTGTCTTTCCAATGTATATTTGTGTAATCGATTTTCATTGATTCCCTCTCCATGCTGTGCGAAATTTGCCATACAGGCTCCTGCAATATACCAGGATGGTTGTTTACACCGGCTCATAAAAACATACCCAGAAGCTTTTTACGCCGGCTCATAAAAACATATCCAGAGACTTTTTACACCGGCTCATAAAAGGTATCCGGTTTGTCCGGGTTAAAGATCTCGTTGCAGGTCATAACGGTCACAAGATTCTCGGTGTCACTCAGATTTGTGATGTTGTGCGTCCAGCCCGGAATCATGTGGACGGCTTCTATTTTATCCCCTGACACTTCAAATTCTACCGTCTCACCAGTGGCGATATTTCTTTCCTGAATCAGCCCATGGCCGCTCACCACTATGAAAAGCTCCCATTTGCTGTTGTGCCAGTGCTGACCTTTTGTAATACCCGGCCTGCTGATGTTAATGCTGACCTGCCCACAGTCCGCCGTATGGACAAGCTCCGTAAAGCTGCCCCGGTCGTCGCAGTTCATTTTCAGTTCATATTTAAACTTTTCCGATGGAAGGTAAGTCAGATACAGCGAATATAATTTCTTTGCGAAGCTGCCCTCCGGCATTTTCGGCATCATCAGCGTCTCCGGCTGCTGTTTGAATTCTTCCAGCAAATCTACGATTTCTCCGAGCGTAGCCTTATGGGTGGTGGGGACGCAGCAGTAACGCCCTTCGGGTGTAAAGACAGGATTCAGACCGTCATATTCACAGTGCTGCTCTTTTCCTTCCAGCAGGTCAAACATTCCCCCGACCAGGTCATCAATATAGAGCAGCTCCATCTCCGTCGAGCGATCATTCACGGTAAATGGCTCATCATTTGCCACTGCCCAGCAGAAGGTGGACACCGCAGAGTTATACTTCGGTCGTGAATGCCCCATCAGGTTCGGGAAACGGTAGACGGCCACCTTTGCCCCCGTCTCTTCCGCGTATTGGAAAAACAGCTCCTCACCGGCCTTCTTAGAACGGCCGTACTCGGAATCGCCAAACCGGCCGGAGAGTGTTGCCTGAATGGAGGAGGACAGCATGATCGGAGCCTTGTTGCCGTACTTCTTCAGGGTGGCTAACAGTTCAGAGGCGAATCCGAAATTCCCCTTCATGAAGTCTTCCGGATTCTCCGGGCGGTTCACGCCCGCCAGATTGAACACAAAGTCTGCTTTCTCACAATATTCTTCCAGCTCTTCTGCGGTCGAGTCCAGGTCGTATTCGTAAATTTCATCAATTCTGATATTCGGCCTTGTGCGGTTTTTGTTTTGCTGTATATTTCGCAAATTCGCGGTCAGGGCGGTTCCCACCATGCCCTTTGCGCCTGTAATTAAAATATTCATGCGAATCGTCATCTCCATTTTGCGGGTTCTTATTGTACTTACTGCATGTCAAACATGGATATACCTATTTTGCAGAGTTTCGCAGAAAATGTCAAGCGGAAATCAGATAGGGGGAGTTCTCTCAAAATTAATCCGCGCGGTACTTATCGATATCAAGCATTTTTTCCGTTTTTGCGACGATCAGGGATACAGCCACATCGCCAGTCGAATTTACAGCCACCCGGAACATGCCCAGAATCGAATCAATACCCATGATAAGACTCAGAGCTTCCGCAGGAACTCCGATCTGCACCAGTAACACAGACAGGCATACGAGGCCGGAACCCGGAATTCCAGGTGCTCCAATGGAGAGAACAATAATCGAAAAGATCATGGAAAACAGTTTCGACGGCCCTAAATCCACTCCAAATACCTTTGCGAGGAATAATCCCGCCACCGCCATATAGATGCAGGAGCCGTCCATATTTAACGTGGCTCCCAGCGGGATAGAGAAAGAGCAGATTTTTGACGGAATGCCAAGATTTGTACAGGAGCGAATGTTAAACGGCATCGCAGCGTTTGAGGACGCCAGGCTGAAGTTGGTCAGCATCACCGGCGCGTGTTTTTTCAGAAAATGAAGCGGGTTCAGTCTTCCGATTACAAGCACCAGTAAAGCATAAATGCACACCATAACTGCCAGGGCAGCTATAAAAGTGCCGAAAAATCCTGCAATCGCCAGAAGCGTGTCATTCCCGGTCAGCATAACCAGGGATGTCATGGAACAGAGCACTGCGAGAGGGATCACTTTTACAATCAGTGTGGTGATTTTCAAAAATAGCGCGTTGCAGGCATCAAAAAAACTCTTCAGCAGTTTGGAATAGTCGCCGATCATACCGACAGCGGCTCCGCACAGGATCGCCATAAAAATAATCTGAAGCATATCCGCATCCAGAAATGGCTGCACAAAATTATCCGGTACAATGTTGATAATGGTATCAAGAATAGATATTTCCGTCGCTTCCGCAGTCGCGATCGTTGCATCAGCGGCGTCTGTCACCATACCCGTAAGCACAGTATTTCCGGGGCTTAACACGGTAAATACCCCGCATCCGACCAGAACCGCAAGCAGTGTCGTGAGCAGGTACATTCCCATGACCTTTGCGCCGATTTTCCCAAGGTCACGCAGGTCATCAAATTGCGACAGGCAGGACACAATGGAGAAAAATACCACGGGTCCGATAATCATTTTCAGAGCGTTCAGGAACACTGTCCTGACCGGATCCAGCAGGCAGGTATCCAGCGTATTCTGGGCTTCGGACGGCAGAATAATTTTAAAAAGCGTGCCAAGAACGACGGAAAGCAGCAGTGCGCCGAGCGTCAGGTACAGCTGTATGCGGTCGGAGCTCTTTACCGAAATCCGGATCGTATTCCTGTGTGCTTTATTTCTGTATTGAAATGTGTCCGAACGGGCACGCAGGATCAGGCCGCGGATTGCATGCTCCATATCCGTGTTTTCTTCATCGGTATCGGCACCGCCCGGGAATGCCGGAGTCTCTGTGATGTCAAATTCTTCGCCGGCTGCAGCGATCAAAAGATTCACATTTCCGAACCTTCGCCGGAACAGAATTTCAATCTGCGCTTCCTTCGGCGCGTGTTCCATCAGGCAAACGATTGCTTCTTCTGCGGTGAGCAAGGTTGCGGTATAATCTCTTCGGCTTATTTTTAATTTTTTGAATTCCGTTTCTATGTAATCCAGCGCTGTCTCGATTTCACTTCGGCTGTTTTGTATTTTCAGCATGGATTTCGCCCTCCCTGCAATGTAGCGTATTTATCGTATTTATTATGGTGCCAGGTTCTTACCTGTTCCGAAGCAGGCCGCTCAATATCAATGCCGCACCGGCTATTCTCTGCGCAGCGCCTCGATCGGGTCGAGGTTTGCCGCCTTCATGGACGGTACCAGGCCAAAGATGATGCCGATCAGCATGGAGAACAGCACCGCGATCACGGATGCCGGAATGCTGATCGCGATGGGAATGTCGGAGACCCTGCCTATGGCGTAAGCCATGCCGATACCGGCCCCCACGCCGATTATGCCGCCGATGCTGGTGAGTACTACCGCCTCCGTCAGGAACTGCCCGAGGATCGCCCTCTGTCTCGCGCCGATCGCCTTTTTCAGGCCGATCTCGCTCGTCCGCTCGGTGACGGACACCATCATGATGTTCATCACGCCGATCCCGCCGACCAGCAGGGAAATGCTGGCAATCCAGATCAGCTGGCTGTTCGTCGCACTGGAGAGCAGGTCAATCTGCTGTGCCTGGGAGACCAGATCCTCCGCGTCATATTTTACCTCCGTCTGGTTTGAGGAGATGGTACTGTTCAAAATCTCCTTTGCGGACGCGCCTGCCTTGTCCATGTCGTCCGTACTCACTGCTTTCACGACCACATTTTCCGGCTCATCAAAGCAGTAGACAATCGGCCAACACGCTTTCGGGATAAACAGGTACCCATAATCCGTATATTCATACATGTAATAATCAGATATGGAATTGATCGACGCAGTATAGGTACTGTCCGGATCGACCACAACTCCGACAATGGTAAACGGCACGGAGTTGATCTCAATGATTTTCCCCACGGGATCTTCATTCGGAAAAGCGGAATCCGCCAACACACTGTCTATGATCGCCACCGTGCGGAAATTCGTATAATCCTCCTCGACAAACCCTCTTCCTGAGCGGATCGAATATCCCATCGTAGAAAAGTAGCTGGTGTCGATGCCGCGGACAGTCGGGTATTCCAGCTCTGTATTCTGGTAATAAATGCCGTCCGCAGACTCTCTTTCTGAATAGCTGGTCACGTTCTCAACCGTGTCCAGAGCGAGGATCTCCGCCTTTGTTTCGTCAGAAACCTCCGGCACCCCATAAGGGATGCTGGAGGAGGAATAGATGTACAGAGTACTGCCATTCTGCTTCAATGTGACATTTACAAGATTACTCCCGGAGCCGATCAGCTCGTTCTTGATCTGCTCGTTCGTCCCCTGGATCGTGGAAACGATCGCGATAATCGAGGCAATGCCGATAATGATGCCAAGCATGGTCAGGAAAGAGCGCATCTTATGCGCCCAGATGCTCTGGAAAGAAAGTCTCAGATTTTCAAACAAGCTTTACACCTCCTGCCTGATTCCGGCACTAATCATACGAAAGCTCGTCGACTTCTATCGTCTGCGCGCCTTCGAAGACAGCATCTCCGTAAGGAAAGGCAATCAGATCGTCCGTACTCAGCCCGCCGGTCACCCCAATGTAATAGCTGTAGAGAAGGACGCTGCTCACCGTCACGTATTTCATCGTCAGCGTACCGTCCTCTCCCTGGACGTAGACATAGCTATTACCGTTATTGTCCATCCGGACAAAATACGGATCCAGATAAATCGTGTCGCCCAGATCCGCGTAAGCGGTGGAGAGCGTGATTTCCGCGCCGCCCTCGTCAATCCCCTCCGGATCGTCGATCAGAGCGTAAAACGGGTAATAGGACGCATTCGTATTTCCCGAATAAACATAGAACTCGCCGCTCGTATCCGGATACTCGGAAATCTCCTTAATGACTGCCGTAAAAGTATCCCCGTAGTCAGTGACGCCGGAAATGCTGTCGCCGATGTTCACACTTCCCAGCGCAAGCTCGCTGATTACGCCGATTGCGTAAAGCCCGACCGAGCTGGTGACCTTCACAAAATATTCGTCCTCCGAATCGCCATTCTCGTCCCCGATGCTGACGACCGTCCCATCCAGCGTACTCGTAACTGTTTTTTTGTCAACCTCCCGCTGGAGAGAAGCGACCTTCAGTTCTTTTTCCCGGATATTTAATTCCTCTTCTTTGATATTGGTCTCCAGCAGTTCAATCTGCTCTTTCAGCTCGGCGGCCGTGAGGGAATATCCGTCGTCATAGTCATAATCGCCGTAATCGTCATCCCAGTCAAAATCATATTCTGATTCAGTCTCCTCCTCCAACAGGCCGTACAGCTCCAGATAGCTGATCAGAAGATCTGCATTCCAGACAAGACCCATCTGCGTTGTAGACAGAGACAGGTATTTCAGATAAAGGGCTTCCAGATCATCCAGGAAATCCTCGCTCTCCTCATCCAGCTCCTGGATCGAGAGCGCGAGATCATAGGCAGTCAGATAATCCGTCACAGAGGGAGAGTCTGACTCCAGCAGGGCGGCCCATGTGACGCCAAGCTGATCATAGATTTCCTGCGCCACTTCCAGATCGTCACACGTCATAGTCTCTGTATCCAGTGACAATACCATATATTTCACGTAGGCGAGACAGATACTCTGGTACGCGCTTCTCAGCTCCTCCGCCAGGGCTTCGCCGCCGTCTTCCAGAGTGGACAGATACAAAAGTGTGGCGTCGGTTAAGTCGTATTCCTCCATAAGAGAAGTCTCTCCCACAATATCTGCCGAAGCGGCTGCAAGATACATCTGGTAAAACGCGATGGCGTTCTGATAGTCAAGGGCCTCTGGGGAGGCTGTCTCTGAAAAAAGATCATCCGCCATCAAAAGAAACGAGTTAATCAGAGCGGAAATTTCTACATCCGTGGAGCCTGAATCCGTCTCACTTTCCGTGCTCGTCTCGCCTTCCGTATCAGACTCGCTTTCCGTGCCGGACTCACTCCCCGTATCGGATTCAGTCCCGGTATCGGATTCACTCTCTGTGCCGGACTCACTTTCTGTGCCGGTTTCAGTCCCGGTATCGGATTCACTCTCCGTGCCGGACTCACTTTCTGTGCCGGTTTCGCTCTCCGTCTCTGACTCGCCCTCTGTATTCGACTCACTTTCCGTGCCGGACTCACTCTCTGTATTCGACTCACTTTCCGTGCCGGTTTCGCTCTCCGTCTCTGACTCGCTTTCTGTACCGGATTCGCTCTCCGTCTCCTCCTGCCCAGACAGCTGTTCCTCCAGCTCTTCCAGAAGAGAGAGACAATTTACCTTCTCCATCGCGGTTCCACTCAGGTTCTCATACGCCGCCCGCGCTTCCGCCACCGCGGTCTCCAGATCGTCCCCGCTAAGGGAGGAAGCAGCCTGGATCAGCAGGTCGACATACAATGCGTGATAGCGTTCCATCAGGTCTGCGCAGGACGACAGAGCCGCGTATTCCTCGTCGGAGAGGACGGCTTTGACCGTATCCTTTATGGTATAATTTTTCACCGTCACAGTCTCCCCATCCTCGCCGATGGTCTCATCCTCCGTCTCGTCGGCCAGAGTATTTCTATAGAAAGAAACTGCTCCAACGGTGTCCTCGTCCCCGAGAAGCGCCATCCCAATTGTCACAATATCTGTAGAGGTGTATTCGCCGTCACAGGCCTCAATATAGCTCTGCAGTTCACTTATGAGAAGCTCAAAATTTGTCACTGCGGTTCGAAGAACGCTCTCCTCTTCCGAAGAATCCGACTCGTCCGGATCGACCGTCTCGACATCCTCAATTTCAATGTCCACATCGCCATCTGAACTATCACCCGAACCGCTGCCGGAATTGCCGTCTGAATCATCGCCATCGGAAGAAGCATCACCGCTCCCGTCAGAGCCATCCTCCTGGCTGTCATCAATGATCTCATCCCCCGAAGCGGTGGTCAGGATGGAGGAAGTGGTCTCCAGTGAGGCTGTCCCGCTCTGTTTCTGAAGGGATTCCAGCTCCTTCTCATATCTTGAAAGCGTCAGCTGGCTCACCTGCAGGCTGATTTCCTCCGCCTCCAGCTCAATCTCCTTCTCCGTCATATCATACGAAAAAAGCGGGGTTCCCTCCGTCACCTCGTCTCCCTGCCTGACATAAATCTCCTCGATCGAATATTCAGAATCCAGAACAACGCTCTGGGAGACCTGCGAGGATACCGTCCCATAAAAGGATTCTTCGTCATAGTAATAGTATGAATCAATATATACATACTTCACCGGAACAACCTCGACCGGCGAGGTTTGCCCCTTCATCGTGTAATAGGCCGCGTAGATCCCTCCCGCAACCAGGGCGCCCGTCAATGTCACGCTGATCAGAACTGTCCTGATTTTCACCTGCACCGCCTCCCTTCCTGTGTAATAATATCTATTCTTCCTGCCCATCCGCGCTTTTGCGCTCGATCAGCTCTCCGTCAAAAATTTCGACCATCCGTTTCGCGTGGCCGGCAATATTCCGGTCATGCGTGATCATAATCACAGTCACGCCCTCTTCGTTCAGCTTCTGAAACAGCTCCATGACCTGCTCTCCGGATTTGGAGTCCAGCGCTCCCGTCGGCTCGTCCGCCAGCAGGATGTCCGGCTCGTTTACCATGGCTCTGGCAATCGCCACTCTCTGCTTCTGTCCGCCCGAGAGCTGGGTCGGCTTAAATGTCACACGATCCTCCAGGCCAACACGGATCAGAGCCTCCCTGGCCTTCTGCCGCCGCATTTTTTTCCTCACACCCGCGTAGACCAGTGGAAGAGCCACGTTATCCAGTGCCGTCATGCGCGGAAGAAGCTGAAAATTCTGGAAGACAAAGCCCAGGTTCTTAAGACGCACGTCCGCCAGCTGCGAATCATTGAGCCCCATCACGTTCTGTCCGGACAGCTCATAGCTGCCTGAGGTCGGGCGGTCCAGGCAGCCGATGATATTCATCAGCGTGGATTTGCCGGAACCGGACGGACCCATGACCGCCAGATACTCGCCCTTCTCCACCTCCAGACTGATGTCCTTCAGCGCGGGAACCTTCATCTTCCCCAGAATATAATCCTTGTAAATATGATCCAGTTTCAAAATCATAAGCCTGGCGCACTCCTCTGCCGCCCTGTAGAGCACAAAACACCGTCAGTCCGCTTCACCCGTCAGTCCTCTTCATAATAGATGATACCGTCTTCATCATCGTCATAATAAATATCATCATCATCGTCATAGTAAATATCATCGTCATCGTCGTAATAAATATCGTCGTCATCGTCATAGTAAATGTCATCGTCATCATCGTAGTAAATATCATCATCATCGTAGTAAATATCGTCGTCATCGTCATAGTAAATATCGTCGTCATCATCATAATAATACGCATCGTCGTCATCATCCAGATCATAATATTCTTCATCGTCCAGGTCATAATAGATGGTGCCGTCGATGTCATCGTCATCCTCATCCGCATCATAATACTCATCATCATCCGAGGTCACAGCGATGTCATAATAATACACAGGGTCACCCTCAGAAATCGTATCAGCAAGCGGGGCGATATAGTCATCCGCCTCCAGACCGTCCAGAATCTCATATTCCTCCAGATCCTCATCATAATCGCCCAGAGTGACCTCGTGCTTTTCAATCACATTGGATGTGTTCGCAAGCCATACATACGCACTGCCATCCTCCTGCATGATATAGTATTCGGAGAGCCACAGGCCGCTCTTTTCCTCCATCTGCCCGGCGTCCTCTTCCATGTAAACATGCTGCCCCAGAAGAAGCCCCTCGGAGCTGTCCAGATCCACATAGAACGAATACGTAGAAGTATCTGAGGACTCATAATAGTAGCTGTAATAGTCGTCGCTGTCCGAACCATCCTGCTCCGTGCTGATCTCAGAGATCACTCCCGTCCAGGTAATGGAAGAGTCCACACGTGAATAGACGATCACAGGCATGCCCTCGTAAATGTCGTCATAATTCAGTTCATTGACCGTACCCTTTATACGGTAGTCGCCCTCCGCCAGAATTGTTATGTATGCACTTTCAGAGGAGGAATAGGAGTCGGAGGAATCATCCACATCCGATATTTTCTGAATAATGCCGCCCATCTCGGCAGTCACCACCGACTCATCCAAAGTCTCCTGCAAAGACGCAATCTCCAGGTTCTTGGACTTGATCTCGTACTCCAGAGATTTGTTGGAATTCTGCAGCTGGAGAATTTCCAGATAATATTCGGTCTTTTCATCGGAATCCGTCGCGCTCTCCATCAGCTTTTCATTCTGGGTGATCTGCGCCTCATTGGATTCTATCTCCATCTGGTCTCTCTCGATATCGATCTCTGCCTGCGCGATATCGTCCTCGATCTCCTGCGTCTCGTAGGAAAAAAGCGCCTGGCCTTCCTCCACGATATCGCCTTCCTCCACATAACACTCATCCACCGTCCGGTCTGATTCCAGCTTGACCTCAATCGTCGCCTGCGCTTCTACTTCCCCGGAATAGCGCTCTAACACGCCCGATCCGGTCCCATAGCCCGTAATCGCCGAGACAGTCATCACATATACCGCATCGTCGCTCGAGGACGAGACCCGCGACTGCTGATCAGCTGTATCCGCAAAAAAATAATAATAAACGCCATATCCTCCGCCGCCGAGCAGCGCCAGAATTAACAACGTGATGATTGCTTTCTTCATATATTTAAAGTCGTCCCTTCGGAGATGATAAAATACGGTAACAATATAACACATCCAAAACGAAAAGTAATCTTATTTTTCTTAAGGTTTCCTGAACTTCACATAATTTTCATATTCAAACAGGGGATATCGCAGCCCTGCGATCGGATAGAGAGAGCGTGCGCCCGCCAGGCACACAATGAAAGAAGCGGGATTGCCCCGCTTCTTTCATCACATTCTTTCGCTACATGCTTTTGTCGTTTTCACTTTTCCTGCGTACTGCCGTATTCTGCGCCGGCATCAGGCACAGTCCTTTCCTCCCGCTTCGGCTTTTTTAAGTCAGCTTTTACTGAACCAGCGGATACTTATCTGTCAGAGCCTTCACCAGTGCTTTTGCCTTCTCCTCACAGCCAGCCTCCGCCTTCAGCATCAGGGAAATCGCCTCCGCGATCATATCCATATCCGCCTCATTCATCCCACGCGAGGTGACCGCCGGCGTCCCCAGACGGATGCCGCTCGTCACAAACGCGGACTGCGGGTCATTCGGGATCGTGTTCTTATTGCAGGTAATATTCACAGAATCCAGCAGATTTTCCACTTCCTTGCCGGTCCTGCCCACACTGGTCAGGTCGACCAGCATCAGGTGATTGTCCGTGCCGCCGGAGACAATCTTCACACCGCGGCTCATCAGGCCGGCACAGAGTGCTTTGGCGTTTTTCACTACATTTGCCTGATATACCCGGAACTCCGGCTGAAGAGCCTCCTGAAAGCAGACTGCCTTCGCGGCGATCACATGCATCAGCGGCCCGCCCTGTGTGCCCGGGAAAATTGCTTTGTTAAAATTCGCCTTCTTCGCAAACTCCGCGTCGGAAAGAATCAGGCCTCCCCTCGGCCCTCGCAGGGTCTTGTGGGTCGTCGTCGTCGTGACATGCGCGTACGGGATCGGGCTCGGATGCTCACCCGCGGCCACAAGTCCAGCAATGTGCGCGATATCTACCATCAGATAAGCCCCCACCTCGTCCGCGATCTCACGGAACCGTTTGAAATCAATCGTGCGCGCGTATGCGCTCGCGCCTGCGACGATCAGCTTTGGACGGCATTCCAGTGCGATCCGGCGCACCTCGTCGTAATCAATAAATCCTTCATCATTCACTCCATAGGAGGTAACGTTAAAATAAGAACCGGAAAAATTAGCAGGACTTCCGTGCGAAAGATGTCCGCCCTGGGAGAGATCCATCCCCATCACGGAATCGCCCGGCTTAAGAAGCGCAAAAAATACTGCCATATTCGCCTGTGCGCCGGAATGGGGCTGCACATTCGCATAGGTACATCCGAAGAGCTCCATCGCCCGGCTGCGCGCCAGATCTTCGACCACGTCCACGCACTCACATCCGCCATAATAACGTCTGCCCGGATACCCTTCCGCATATTTGTTCGTCAGTGGACTTCCCATCGCCGCCATAACGGCCTTTGAAACCCAGTTTTCCGATGCAATGAGCTCAATATGGCTGTTCTGTCTTTCCTGCTCCGCTACAATGGCCTCCGCGATCTCGGGATCCACGCGCCGCACTTCATCCAGTGAATACATATGAATTTTCTCCTTTATGTCTCTTTATTGTTGGGATATGCGCCGATGAATCGTGTGATATTCGCACTGTGCCGCACACGATTCCAATGCCAGAAGCTGCGGCGGGGCGCTCTGCTCCTGGCCTTTCGGCTCTGGTATCTTATCATACTTTGCTTTCCGCCCGCTGTCAAGGGAATGTGTGCAATTTTTGTTTGCGGTATGTTTCCGTTATTTTTGTTTCACGCGCGTTTTTATTGCTTTCTACATGACTCTCATACTTTTGCGTTGGAGACCAGCATCACAAAAAATCAGTGCAAAGAAGCGCGAAATTTGTCGAATCATGTCAGATACGATTTGAATTTCAAAAATTAAAAAAGTAGCATTTGACAAATGGTATTCTTTCGTGTAGAATACTTTTCATTGATGCACTTATTATCGGAGGTTGGTATGAAGGTATTATTGATTGCCTATGTTATCATCATAAACCTGGCCGGGCTGACTCTTATGGGAATGGACAAGCTCAGAGCCCGGCGCCGAAAGTGGCGGATTTCCGAACGCACGATTTTTATCATCGCTCTCCTGTTCGGAAGTATCGGCATTTTTATCGGAATGCACATTTTTCACCACAAGACAAAAAAGCTCCGATTCTCCATCGGAATTCCGGTCATCATGGCCGCGCAGCTTCTTCTGGTCGGCGCGGCCTGCCTCTGGAACAGACAGCAGATGGAGCGCCCCGCGCAGGCCGTCTCGCAGGAGCTGGAGCTCATCCGGAAGCTGGACGAAAGCACAATCTCTTCCTTTATCTCTTATGAAAATCTGATGAATTCCAGGCTTACGGCGGGCGAGATCGGCGCCGACGCTACAGAGGCCGTGGATCTTTTCTTTGAAAATTTTACATACAGTATTCTTAATGAGGAAATTTCCGGTGAAAAAGCGACTGTCACCGTGCAGATTACGAATATCGACGCAAAAGAGCTTGCGCGGGATCTCTGCAAAGAGATTATGAAAGATTCTGTGGAGATTTATCCAGAGGAGACCGACGATACCACGACGGCCGATTATTACCGTCTGCTTCGGGACACGCTCACTTCCAATACCTACGAGATGGTGGTTACCACCGCCATCTTTCATCTGCAAAGAGAAGACAATCTCTGGGTCATCCTCTCAGATGACGACCTAGAGGATGAGCTGGTCGGCGGGTTTATCTCCTGCATGAACGATCCCTACATCCTCACCGCCTCCGAGGTACTTACGCTCCACCTGGATGCCCTCAAAGAGCTTAGCGCGGAGGAATGGATGGATTATCTGGAAATCAACGACATTTTCGCAACTTATAATACTGATTACCGCTCCCTGATCGATGAAGAATACGTCCGGCAGCTTACCGACGCCTTCGATTACGAAATCCTGCGCTGTACGGAAAAGGGTTCCACTGCGGAGGCAGTCATCCGTGTTACAAGTGTCGATATGACCAGCGTCCTGGATGTTTACAAGGACGCGCTTCTTGAATACGCACGTACTACGCAGTCCATCCGGGACAGCTCTGTCACCTTTTCCAATGAGACGTCCCGGATGCTCCTGGAAGCGCTCCAGGAAAACACGGATACCGCTTCCACAGACGTCACCCTCACCTTCTCCAACAATGGCTCCACCTGGGAAGTATATTTTGATTCTGATTTTACAAATGCCCTGATGGGCAACATCAGCGAGGCGATTGATGCTTTCACATCGTCAGACGAAGAGGCCGCGCAGGAAGCGTCGTCGGTCGGACAATAGCGCCGTTTAATCGGACAGGGGCAGCTCTTTCCCCCTGTCCGCCGCGCCAGGCCGTGTACATAGCAGCCCCGCGATACCTTCCAGCGTTGTCTGGGTCTGCTCTCCGGTCGCCATGTCCCTGACAAGCGCCCGGTTCTCTTCGAGTTCTCTCTCTCCGATGATCACAGCCCTTTTGGCACCCAGCTTGTTCGCGTACTTCATCTGTGCCTTCGCGCTGCGGTCCATATAATCCGTCTCCACAATCAGCCCCTTCTGCCGGAGATCACGCACAAGAGCATAGGCTCTGGCACGCGCCTCTTTTCCGAGAATGCCGACATACAGATCGACCGGCTCCTCCGATGGGAAGCGCACGCCCTCGTTCTCCATAAAATACAGAATGCGCTCAATCCCCATGCCAAAGCCGACTGACGGGATGTCCTGTTTTTCGTCCAGCTCGTGGATCAGCCCATCATAGCGTCCGCCGCCGCAGAGGGTGAACCCGTCTGAGTTTACAAACTCAAAGACGGTCTTTGTATAATAATCCAGCCCGCGCACGATCCCGGTATCAATCTCGTAGGGGATGGCAAGATCCTCAAGCAGTGCCTGCAGCTCTTCCATATGTCCGCGGCACTCATCGTCAAGATAATCAATGGTGTGGGGCGCGTCCGCGACGATCTTTTTGCAGGTCTCCACCTTACAATCCAGAACCCTCAGCGGGTTCTTCTGCATGCGCTCCCGGCAGGTCGGGCAGAGCTCGGATTCATAGCCCTGCAGATACGAAATCAGCGCGTCATTGTAGCTTTTCCGGCAGTTTTTACAGCCGATGCTGTTGATGTGGAGCTTCACATCCTTCAGGCCGAGCCTGCCCAGCAGCTCCGTCACAAATGAGATCATTTCAATCTCCGCAAGCGGGCTCGCCGAACCGACCAGCTCGACGCCGAACTGGTGGTGCTGCCGGAGCCTTCCCTTCTGAGGCTTCTCATAGCGGAATGCCGGGGTCACATAAAAAAGCTTTGTCGGCGCAGGCTGGGCATACAGGGCATGCTCCAGGTATGCGCGCATCACGCCGGCGGTGCCCTCCGGTTTCAGCGTAATGCTCCGATTCCCCTTGTCCAGAAAGGTGTACATCTCCTTCTGCACCACATCAGTATCCGTTCCCACGCCCCGCTGAAACAACTCCGTATGCTCAAACATCGGCGTGATGATTTCGCTCATATGATAAGTGCGCGCCGTCTCGCGGGCAATCTTCTCCACGTACGCGCGTTTTTGCATCTCTTCCCCATACCAGTCCTGTACGCCTCTGGGCGCCTGTGTAATCATAATAGCATCCTCCTCTGCCAATTGACAACTTCCGGCTCTCTGACAGCCGCCAACTACTGGCTCCTGATATCCGGCCGTAAGTCACTGACTATCGGCCACCACTCTCACCAGCCACTAACTACCGGCAGCTGTCACCAGCCACTACTCAATATCCCCTATCCACTCCGCCAGCTTCTCATCGGCCGGGTGAATGGATTCCGTCAGCTGCCGCTCCAGCTCCGTGGTGTTCAGCACCTCATCGAGATCCGGCTGGTGGACAACCCGCATAAATGCCAGAAACACCTCGAGATCATAATTTTTTGATTCTTCGATCATCAGCTCCACCGCAGTGTCCACTTCAAATGCCGAGCGGTACGGGCGACTGGAGGTCAGCGCGGCGAAAACGTCGCATACCCGCAGAATCCGCGCCCCCATCGGGATCTCCCGGCGGGTCAGGTTCATCGGATAGCCGGTGCCGTCACAATTTTCATGGTGGAATTTTACCATATCCACAATTTCCTGTGAATACCCTTTTTTCTGTAAAATCGCGGCTCCGAGCAGAGAATGGCGGCGGACATATTTCATCTCCTCGATCACCAGAGTCTCATCCTCATGTCCGCGCACATACTGCGCCAGCTCCAGCTTGCCGATGTCATGCATAAAACCTGCGATGGCAAGCTCATGGCAGGACTCCGGTGAAAAATGCATCTCTTTTCCGACCCGGAAGGCCAGGTTGCTGACAATACTTGCATGCGTCAGCTCATTTACCACGCTTGGGCGGATAATCGGATATTCCTTCTGATAGCCTGACACGTTTTCACTCATACAGACCCTTCCTTTTTCTCTCGATCATCTCATCAATCCGGTCGATATACTGTCTGATATCCTTCACATTCTCAATCCGCTCAATCCGGTTGCCCGGGCATTTCAGCTTTGTAGCTGCCCCCGCCCCGAGCGCGATGATGGACTGGATCTCTTCCATAATCAGGATATTATAAAGCCCTTCCCGGCCTTCCTTCGCATAGCCGACGTTTTCAAAATTGCCCGCCATATTTTTCTGCCTGTACAGATAATAGGGGAGCAATCCGGCCCTGCGCGCGTACGCGGCAGTCATATCCATGATTTCATTGCTGTTTTCAAAGCTCAGCTCCTGGTGCTCTTCGCTGAACAGCCGCAGTCTGGCCGCGCGTTTGACCGCAAGCGAATGGACGGTGATGTCGTCCGGATCCATCCGGATAACCTCCTGCAGGGTACGCTCCACCTCGGCGGCGCCCTCGCCCGGCAGTCCTACGATCAGATCCATATTGATGTTGTCGAACCCCAGAGAACGCGCCAGATCAAAGGCCTCCCTGGTCTGTTCTGTGGTGTGCCGTCTGCCGATGAAATCCAGCGTTTCCTGGTTCATCGTCTGCGGATTGATGGAAATACGCGTGACGCCGTGTCTCTTCAGAACGAGCAGCTTCTCTCTCGTGATGCTGTCCGGACGGCCCGCCTCAACCGTAAATTCATGGGCCTTCTCTATGTCAAAATGCTCCTCCACTTTCTGAAGAAGTCGCTCCATCTGTTCCGGTTCCAGCGTAGTGGGCGTGCCTCCGCCGATGTAGACCGCATCTGGATGCCGGTGCGGCAGCATGGCCGCCACGCAGTCGATTTCATGACAGAGAGCGTCCAGATAAGAATCCACCTGATCCCTCCACAGGGCGATCGGGCTGGAGCTGAAGGAGCAGTACAGACAGATGCTCGGGCAGAAAGGAATGCCGATGTACAGGCTGTAGCCATCCGGAAGCTCAGATTTTCCTGCGCAGAACGAAGCTGCCCGCATGCGGGTCCCTTCCTCAGGCGGCAGAATCGGCAAACCTGCGTCCGCTCCCTCCCTGGCAGAGAAGGACAAATCAGGCGCCTGCTGCTCCCCCTTTGCGCGGCGAGGCTTGAGCTTTTTCAGCAGACTTCGCTCCCGGTTCGCAATTTCGATTGCCAGAGCCGTCTTTTCGCTGCTGATATAATATGTTTTCTGCATATATTCCGCAATACCGTCATCATCCATACCCTGGTTTAAAAGACTCATCGGGATTTTGGTCGGACGGATGCCGGTCAGGTCGCCCCACGGAAGCGTTTTACCGGAATAGGTGCAAAGCGCCCGATAGAGCATGCGCTTCAGCTCATTTTTGGTCTCTATGCGCTCCGACTCTCTGCACCGGTTCTCCATATGTAGTCTTTCCCGGGAATTTTCAAAAAGCCGGACGTCGATCCGGGACTGGTCAGCCCCGGAAAGCCAAAACCAGATTTCAAGCTCAAAGAGCGGCGCCCCCGATGCTTCCAGGGCTTCCGGTGCTTTCTGCGCTTTCAGGGCCTCCCGGGCTTCCGGCGCTTCTTTACCGTCCGGATCCGTAAAAAGACTGCCGTCCCTCCGGCATGCCGTAAGAGGATCTCCTTCCCTCAGACCAGATTCGGTCATGCCGGCTGCCCCGCCGCAATCCACGCGTACCTCCTGCCTGGGATAAAAAGCTTTTACAAGCGAGTGGACATCATATTGAAAGGTCTGTCTGTTTAATCTTACTTTTATCATGTTCGGACACCAGCGTTATAAAACAATCCAAAAATGCTGTTAAATAGAATCCTGAAATATTGCAAAATAGAATCCTGCCAGGCAGGATTCCCACAATGTGTACTAATAAGGATTATACCGTTTCTCATACCCGATGGTGGTGGCGGCTTCATGCCCGGGGAACACCTCCGTCTCCTCCGGCAGTACAAACAGCTTCTCATGAATCGAATGGTGGATATCGCTCATACTCCCGGTCGGGAAATCCGTCCTCCCCGCACTGCACCGAAACAGCGTGTCCCCAGAAAAAAGTACGCCCTCCTCCGGCAGATAATAGCAGGTGCTGCCGACCGTGTGCCCCGGCGTATGCAGGACACGGACGGAAAACCCGGCGGCGCAGAATTCCTCCTGGTCAGAAAAATACCGATCCGCCCGCAGGGAATATCCCTTCCCGGTCCAGAAGGTCAGGTTCTTTACGGGATCCTCAAGAATCTCCCGCTCCTGCCCGAGCGCGCAGACGGGGATCTGATATTTCGTCCCAAGAGCGGAGGCCGCGCCGATATGGTCAAAATGGCCGTGCGTCAGCAGGATGGCTTCCGGTGTGCCCGCCATCCCGGCAATCTTCCGCGCAATCCGGTCGGCATCCTCCGCCGGATCAATGATCAACATCGCGCCGGTCTCTCTGTTTTTCGCAAGATAACAATTAGTAGACACCATGCCGAGCACCAGTGTCTCAAGCTGAAGTTTTTTCAAAGTGCTCACCCCGTCGTCCTTTCGATATCAATCACGCTGTCGATCTGGCGAAGCCGGTCGATCAGATATTGCAGCGTGTCCTTCCCCGGCACCTCGAAGGACATGGCAATCGTCGCAATCCCCTGTTTGTTTGTGCGGGAATTGACGGACTGCACGTCGATTTTCCGCTCCGTAAACACCTTCGTAATGTCCACCAGCAGTCCGGTGCGGTTATTACAGTATATAATAATCTCGGCCAGATACAGCCCCTGGTCGCCGGAGGTCTCTTCTCCCTGCCACTCCGCCTCAATCAGCCTGACCCGCTCATCCTCCGGGAGGTTGATAATATTGATACAGTCCGTGCGGTGGACGGTAACACCCCTGCCGCGCGTGACAAATCCGACAATCTCATCCCCTGGAATCGGGCTGCAGCATTTGGCGAAGCGGACGCTGACGTCATTGATACCCTGCACTGTAATGCCGCCCCTGGTCTTCTTGACACGCACAGGGGAGGCTTCCTTCGCGTTCTGCACCGCCTCGATGATCTGCTCATCCGTGACCTCCCTGCGGTGGTCCAGCTGATAGCCCTCCAGCAGCTTGTTGACAATCTGCCCTTCCTTCAGCCCGCCGTGCCCCAGGGCGGCCATCACGGAATCCCAGTCGCGGAACCCGTATTTCGACAGCACCCGCTGCATATAAGCTGGCTTTAGCAGGTCGGACAATACCAGCCCCCTGGCCTTGCAGTAGGCGGCAAGCATTTCCTTGCCCTTGACAATATTCTCTTCCTTCAGCTCCTGGCGGAACCACTGGTTAATCTTATTCCTTGCCTGCGAGCTTTTGACAATCTTCAGCCAGTCACGGCTCGGCCCCCTGGAATTCTGCGAGGTAATAATCTCGATCCGGTCGCCGTTCTGAATCACGTAGTCAATCGTCACAAGCTTGCCATTGACGCGCGCGCCGATCATCCGGTTCCCGACCGCGCTGTGGATACTGTAAGCAAAATCAATCGGCGTAGAGCCGTTCGGCAGATTTTTGACATCCCCCGCCGGAGTGAAGCAGTAAACACTCTCCGCAAAGAGATCAAAATCACTCTTTAAAAGGCTCATGAACTCGCGGTTGTCTGACATCTGCCAGTCAAGCACCTGCCTCAGCCAGCTCAGCTTTGCTTCCTCGCTCTTCGAGCTGGTCGCCTTGCCGTCAGCTCCCTCCTTGTATTTCCAGTGCGCCGCGATCCCATATTCGGCGGTGCGGTGCATCTCAAACGTCCGGATCTGGATCTCAAACGGCGTCCCGCTCGGGCCGATCAGGGTCGTGTGGAGAGACTGGTACATGTTCTGCTTCGGCATCGCGATATAGTCCTTAAATCGCCCCGGGATCGGTTTGTACATCTCATGGATCACGCCCAGAGCGGCATAACAGTCCTTCACCGTATCGACAATAATCCGCACGGCAAACAGGTCATAGATCTGATCCAATGACTTCTGCTGGTTTACCATTTTCTTATAGATACTGAAAAAATGCTTGATCCGGCCATCGACCTGCGCCCTGATGCCGGCCTCCTCGACTCCGCGGCGAACCTCGGCGACAATCCCGTCTACAAAAGCCTGCCGTTCGTCCTTTTTCAGCGCGATCTTATCCACCAGATCATAATAAATCTCCGGCTCGAGGTACTTCAGCGAGAGATCGTCCAGCTCTACCTTGATCTTGGAAATGCCCAGCCGGTGCGCAATGGGCGCGTATACCTCCATCGTCTCGCGCGCCTTCTTCTTCTGGGTCTCCGGGGACCAGTACTGCGCAGTGCGCATATTATGAAGGCGGTCAGCCAGCTTGACCAGAATCACGCGGATATCCTTCGCCATCGCGAGGAACATTTTCCGCAGATTTTCCGCCTGGACGTCAATCTTGTCAGCCGGATAGCTCAGCTTGCCCAGCTTTGTCACGCCGTCGACCAGCAGCTCCACCTCCTGGCCAAACTGCTCGCGCAGATCCTCAGACGTCATAACCGTATCTTCTACCACATCATGAAGCAGGCCGGCCACGATCGTCTCCTTGTCAAGCTCCAGGTCGGCCAGGATAATCGCCACGCAGAGCGGATGGATAATATACGGCTCGCCGGACTTGCGTTTCTGATCCTTGTGCGCTTCGGAGGCGACATGATACGCTTTTTCAATCATGGAAATATCATCAGAAGGGTGGTACTTCCGGACACTCGCAATCAGCTCCTGGTAAAGCTTCTCCGGGTCTGTGAAATCTTCCATTTTCTTCACACCGGCATCTACTTTTTTAATCTCTTCGCTTTTTGTAAGGTCTTCCTTCAAGTCCTTTGTCATCCGGTCTCACCACCCTCCGTCTCATTATGCCATATTTTCTGTCATCATATGAATCAAATTAAATAAACACCAATGCAGCGAAGAAAACCTTCCCTCCTCAATTCCCCTCATAGCGGATCACAGACTCAACATCGTATTTCGCGAGCCTTTCACGTCCCTTCAGCCCCGCGAGCTCCATCAGGAACACGACCCTGACCACCTCTCCTCCAAGCTCCTCGATCAGCTGGATCGCCGCCTCAACCGTACCGCCAGTCGCAATCAGGTCGTCAATCACCACGACCCTCTGTCCGGGTTTAATAGAATCCTTATGCATCTCGATCGTCGCAGTGCCGTATTCCAGCGAATATTCCTTAGAGACTGTCTCACACGGAAGCTTGCCCTCTTTGCGAACCGGAACAAACGGTTTGTGCAAATTATATGCGATCGGAACGCCGAAAATAAATCCTCTCGACTCTGTGCCGACAATCACGTCAAAATCCAGGCCGGCCAGCTTCTCCTGAATCAGGTCGATCGAAAGCCTCAGCCCATCCGCATCCTGCAGGATACTGGTAACGTCACGGAAAATAATCCCCTTCTCCGGAAAATCCGGAATGCTTCTTACATACTGGAGAGTGAAAAGTTCTCCAACATAATTGATAAATTTTTAGTCTCCCTTAT
>JAJQBS010000065.1 GCA_021203145.1 Lachnospiraceae bacterium
TCATTTGCACCAGGCAAGGAATCGTGGTAAAAAATGTTCGTGAAACAACCCTGGAGCGGTGTTATTGATGCTTGTGAGGATTTCATTCTTGTGTTAAACTGAAAAAATCAGGAGGGAAAAAGAGATGCTGTATATTTATTACGGGGAAATGAGTGGGGTTATTAACAGAAGTGATGTATATTTTAACAGTGTATATCAGGATGAGTGGCTTATGGAAGACTTTGTGAAAAGCATAATCCTGGACGTGGACAAATCCGAGGTAATTAGCCCGCATTTGATAGAAAGCCCTGTATTGGGTCCTATCGGTCCTCGAAATTTATCGGGCGGAACAAAGACACTGATATTAATGTATAAGGATAAGGAACATATTTTTAACGCTACGAACTGTGGCGATAACTGTGCAAAATGGATTCTGGAAATTGCCGGAAAGCAGGATCTGACGATTTGTCTCCAGCATAATATGAATTTTGGTTATGGAGAGTTTCGGGCAGTTTTTTTAAATAATCATCGTGAAGTTCATAATATGGCTGAATTGCTGGATGTGATTTTTGATCTGGAGGAACAGAGCAGATGAGAGGGAAGCACCAGATAAGGGTCAGTGATAACAGAGTTGTATATGACCTGACCATTGTGCGTAATATTACCATTATTCGTGGAGACAGTGCAACAGGGAAAACAACTTTGCTGGAGATGCTTGATACGTATCTGAGGTACGGTGATGATTCCGGTATTTCTGTGGAGTGTGATGTCCCCATTTCTGTATATTTGTCAGATAATAGGAGAGGCCATTGGAGAGAACAGCTGTCGAATGCGGAAGGCAGCATTGTATTTATTGAAGAGTTGAATCCGTTTGTAAATACAAAAGAATTTGCAGAGTACATTTCAACGTCCGGGAGTTACTATGTATTGATTACCAGATGGAGTCTAAAAAATCTACCCTATTCTGTAGAAGAAATATACAAATTAACTGAAAAGGGGAAATACCCAGGCACACGGAAAATTTATAATGGGTTGGAACATTATTATGAATCCGACAGAGCCGTGGCAGCAACAGCTTTAGACAAGGTAATTACAGAGGATGCGAAGGCGGGATTCGAATTTTATCAGGTTTTGTGCAAAAATTCAGAACTATTGTGTGAAAGTGCTTTTGGCAATTCAAACATCATAAAATGTATGCGGACAGAAACAGAAAAAGTTGTGCTGTATATTGCAGATGGCGCAGCATTTGGCGCGTATATGGATGATTGTATGAGTTTCCTGGCTTTTCACCGGAATGCCGGGAGTATTTTATGGTTGCCGGAATCCTTTGAATTTTTGATTTTAAAAGCCGGTATTCCGGAAATACCGAATTTAGCGGACATATTGGAACACACATTTGATTATGTGGACAGTGAAAATTATATAACATGGGAAAGGTTTTATACGTCCCTGTTGACGGAAGAGACAAGAGGTACCGAAAAAGAATATAGAAAAGGAAAACTGGGAGATTATTATAAAGGGTTTCCTGTTATGCATAAGATTTTGCATATTATGCCTGAGAAAATTCGGGATCTGTTGGAGTAAGGATTATAATGCCGATTACCATCAGCACCGTATCCTGTAGACTGATATTATACTTCTTAGTAAAAGTGTGCGCCGAAGGTAATGCATCATTGTCGCTTCTGCGGCCGTGTGCATCATAAAATTCTGGTGATAGTATTAATGATCATTTTTCCCGTTTCTGTATTCCCGGGGACTCATACCTGTAATTTCCTGGAATTTTTTGTAAAAGAATCCTTTATTATTATACCCGATTGTCCACATGATTTCATCAATCGAGAGTGTTGTGGTACGAAGCAGTTCTTTGGCGCGGTTGATTCTCAGAGTGATCAGGTAGTTTGAATAAGTAAGACCGGAAAACTTTTTGATCAGGTTATTAAAATAGTTAGGCTGAAAATGAAATTTTTCAGAAAGCTCCGACATGGATATCGAATCCATCTGCGCGGTCATATATTCGGAAACGGATTCAAACAGCTTTTCGTTGTATATCTGTTTGTCATGGCGATTAAAATTATATTGATAATTGGAAGCCAGCTGATCCATAAGGCGAATGGTATAGCCCTTGCAAATATCCAGATATCCTGGAAGGTGATTTTTTACTTCGAAAAAAATCCTGGAAATGCACTCATGCATTTCTTCCATACAGGATCCAGTGGCAGGGGTAAATTTAAGATAATGCTGCTGTTCTCCGCGCATCAGGATGTTTGTACGCAAAAAACGCTGCAGCGCGCTTAGCTCGATGCTGTTCAGGAAAGCTTCATTAAGTACATTGCGATCAATATTGATGTTTAACAGCATACAATCGGAGTTCTGGATGGACTCCCGGTGATATGCCATCGAGTTGATAAAACTCAGATCGTTTTCTTCAAAATAAACGGTTTCATTTTCGATTTCCACTTCAAGATGCCCGGATAAAATATAACGCAATTCTATGTAATCGGAGTAATAGCTGATCAGTTCCGTATCATTTAGCTCGAGCCGAATGGGATTCCCCTCGCAAAAACAGAGGTTTGTCATGTGGGAATTATGGATTTTATTGACGGAAAGTGCAATTTCACGTGTCAGCTGATGAAAGTCCTTTCCGTTTTTCTGTATCGAACGAAATCCAATGTCCGGCTTTGTGGCGACGATCTGAAGATAGTAGCCGCGCATACAGCGTTCCGGCCGCACATAGTAATCTGTGATTTGATCCTGAATCTGCATTTGTTTTCCTCACAAGTCTTTTTATACAATTTGATTTTTAAGCTGCGAATGCAGGACAAGATGACATCGATTGATATCCTGCGTATGGCAGAAAACCTGCAATGTAAGGTAGTTATCCCGATCCACTGGGATGTATGGACAAACTTCCAGGCGGATTGCGAGGAGATCCGGCTGCTGTATGACTTCAAAAAAGACCGCAATGAGTATAAATTCCATCCATTCTTCTGGCAGGTGGGCGGAAAGTACGTTTATCCGCAGGATCAGGATAAGATTTATTATCATCACAGGAGAGGATTTGAAGACTGCTTTGAGGCACCGCAGAACATTCCGTTCCGTTCGTGCCTGTAAGGAGGATGCGGTATGAAAGCATATTCACTGAGGCTTTATGAAAAGTCCATGTCGTCAGAGCTTGGTTGGCAGGAAAAGAACTGAAATGACTGATCTGCTGGTTGCGGGGAGTCTTTCCGCATAAGCTTGAACGGCATTGATTTTTAAGCCTTTCTTTTTAAGCTGGAGCAGCAGAGTATCGGGAATACTTACGCATAGCATTGAACGGCATTGTTTCGGAAGGATGTACAAAGAAGATATGATAATCCAGAAAAAAGTAATTTCAAATCTTACAAAGTGTTATTCCATCGCACCGCTTTTTTATAAGGGGGAAGAGCATTTCCTTGTAGCGGCGGAGAAGGTGGATAAGTGTTTACTCTTTGACGGTGAGGGAAAGGAAAAGGACGTTGTCTGGGAAGAACCGGGCGGCGTCATGACTATGGTACAGGTGCCCGGTACGGAGGGGGAATTCCTTGCGACTCACAAATTTTACTCGCCGAATGATTCGAAAGAGGCAAAGATCGTGAGGGTGACGCCGGATGGAAACGGACACTGGGAGGTAAAGACGCTGGTCGATCTGCCGTTTGTGCATCGATTTGATATTCTGACCAGAAACGGCGTGCGCTATCTGATCGCGTGTGTACTAAAGTCCGGTCATGAATACAGGGATGACTGGAGGTTTCCGGGTAAAGTGTATGCGGCAGTGCTCCCGGAGGATTTAAGCGGATATGATGAAGATCACCAGCTGAACTTGAAGGTTATCCGGGACGGGATGCTCAAAAATCATGGCTATACCAGGGACGAGGGAAACGGTACTCAGGCAGCAGTCATTTCCTGCGACAACGGCGTGCACCGCTTTGTACCGCCTGCGATGCCGGATGGTGACTGGGAGATTGAGACCCTGATCACCGACGCGGCGAGCGACGGTGTGCTCGTGGATTTTGACGGCGATGGAGAAAAAGAGCTGGCTGTACTTGCTCCATTCCATGGGGACAAGATCCGCTTCTACAAAAAACGGGATGGCGTATATCACCTGCAGTATGAATGTCCGGAAAGCCGGGAATTCCTGCATTCCATTTACGGAGGAGATTTCTGTGGGAAAAAGGTGCTGATTACCGGACATCGAAAAGGGCTGCGAGATCTAATGGTATTTTACTATGACACGCAAAAAGAGACGTATGCATACGAATACATCGACAGAGATTGTGGCTCTGCAAACGTTTTTCATTATATGAAAGATGGAAAGGACTATCTCGTGTCTGCAAACCGGGAGATTAATGAGGTGGCGTTGTATATGATTGTTTAATTTTTGCAAGGGGAAAAGTATCTGGCAGGAGGCAACGGTGAGCTTTTTAATTATTGATGTGGGAACATCAAGTATGCGAGGATTTTTATTTAAGAGAAATGGGGAAAAGATTGCGGGCTGTCAGGAAAAATACGAGCCTGTAAAGTATTCGGATGGAAGAATTGAGCAGTCTCCGGAGACATGGACAGAATCGTTAGTGCGAATTTGCAGAAAAATATCTTCAGAGTCAGGAAAGCATAAAAACAGTATTAATGCGGTGGTTGTCACCGCTCAGAGATCGTCGGTGATTCCGGTAGATTATACGGGAAAACCTTTGATGGATGCAATCATGTGGCAGGATTCCAGAAATACGGAAATCTGTAAAGAACTGGAAACTAAAAATGATCTGGTTTTCAGAAAAAGCGGAGCTGTCATTAACACCGTGTTTTCCGGAAGTCGAATGATGTGGATTGAAAGAAACTGCCCTGAATTGTCAGAAAAGATTTATAAATACCTGAATGTCCCTGAATATTTGATACATATCATGACCGGGAAATATGGAACCGACGTGACATATGGAAGCCGCACTCATCTGATGAACATCAGAGAACGGGAGTGGGATACCGAATTGCTGAGCGTTTTTGGCATACGAAAGGAACAACTGTGTAAGCTGCACGAGGCTGGGGATGTGCTGGGAACTGTAACGCTCTCTTTTTCAGCTGAAACAGGAATTCCTGAGGGGATTCCCGTGATCAGTGCCGGAGGGGATCAGCAATGTGCGGCAATCGGGTTAGGTGCTGTTCATGAAGGAGAGATTTCTCTTGTGCTTGGTACGGGAGGTTTTTTGATGGCGCCATCCGAACAGGTGCCGGAAAATTTGAACAAGCATATGATATGTAACTGTTCCTCGGTAAAGGGGCAATATATAACAGAGGCAAATGTACTGACCTGCTGCTCTGCGTTCGACTGGTACTGCAACAACTTCTATAACCGGGAGACCGGAAAGACTGATTATGAATACATAAATCAGGAACTCGAAGGACTGGATGGATACGTGAGTGGGGCGATCGTTTTGCCGTATTTTCAGGGGAGAAGTACTCCAAAGTGGAATCCGATGGCACGAGCCGTGTTTGGCGGGATTACATTGAATACAGATCGCAGAGAATTGCTAAAAGCACTTTTAGAAGCAATCTTTATGGAAATACAAAATAATATTTGCAGTTTTAATGCTTACAGCAATATTACCAAGGCATATATCAGCGGCGGATTATCGAAGAGTGACGTGATGAATCAGCTTCAGGCGGATATTTATGGAATTGATTTGTTTCATATGGAAGACAGTGAAGCTTCGGCGACAGGGGCTTTGATGGTTGCTCTGGTTAGCCTTGGCGAAGAATCTGCATATGATACGGCTTTTGAGCATATATGTGGAAGCAGGAATGTAGATTGTTATCATCCTCGTATGAAGCTGCACAAAGAATATGAACAAAAAAGAAAACGAATGAATTATATGTATCAGAGTCTTTATGACGACCAGGAAAAATGCCGTGGGGAAATATGAACGTCATAAAGAAAGGTAATATGCACCAAAAATGATAAGCCTACCTGATCTGGCTAAGATACAAGGTAGGCTTATTTATTTTCACTTGTTGTTCCTGTCTATCTCAGCGGTGGCTGCTTTCTGCCGGGTTTACAAAAATGGTATGGAAGCAGCCGTTCTTTCGTGATATACTAAGCAAAAGGAATATTCATAAAGAGGGAGGAGCAAAATATGTCAGCTCAAGCGCAGGAGAAATGGTATACGATAGATGACATTGAAGCTTTGCCGGAGGGGCAGAGAGCGGAGTTGATAGATGGTGTGATTTATGATATGGCAACACCCTCAAGGCAACATCAGAGAATCAGTATGATGCTCTCAACAGCAATTAATAATTATATTTCCTCAAAGAATGGGAAGTGTGAGATTTATGCCGCGCCATTTGCTGTTTACCTGAATCAGGATGATTACAATTATTTTGAACCGGATATAACAGTAGTATGCGATTCGTCAAAACTGGATGATACAGGCTGCCATGGTGCGCCGGACTGGATTATTGAAATTGTACCTCCGTCCAGTAAATATATGGACTATGTGCGGAAAATGCTTAAATATCAGGCGGCGGGGGTGAGGGAGTACTGGATTGTAGATTATGATAAGAATTATATCGCGGTTTATAATTTTGAGTTAAAATCAATGGAAATATACACACTGTCAGATAAAATCCCGGTCGGCATCTACGATGGCGATTTACAGGTGGATTTTTCCTCGCTGAATATTTAACCGGGAAAGTTCTTACTTTGCATTAATCCAAATCGGACAAGGGAACGTCCTTCCACCCTATCCACAGTTCTCGATTTGCTTCGCAAATCGGAGCATGGCCTGCACGAGCCGGGTGCGGCTTTAGCCGAAAAATTCCCTCGACGGGTTATGCTCCTAATTTTCGATTGCGAGGCGCGTGCATCCCACGCTTCGCATGGGATATGCCTTGCCCGGCGCATTATAAAAAGCCCCGATTTCACTGTAAAATCGGGGCTTTCCGAGCGATTAAAAGAGCTGATGACGAGAATCGAACTCGTGACCTCCTCACTACCAATGAGGTGCGCTACCGACTGTGCCACATCAGCAGATGGCTAATCGCTACAGATGATGATTTTAGCATACCTTCGGGGCGTTGTCAAATAGAATGTGAGGACTTTTCTGAATTCCGAATATTTAAAAATCAAAACATTGTTTTCTGAATTGTGCGGGTCAAGACCGCTGATTTCAGAACCACCAGGTTGAGTAAAGATGCTGACTTCAGAACCGTCAGGTTGGGTAAAGATGCGACTTCAGAACCGCCAGACCAGGCGAAGCCACCGGTTCTGGAGCTATCATCTCGGACAAAATGGCTGCTTTTCAGATCGCCCGGCCAGTCCAGGATGCTTTTCAGTCTGGACGGCGCGTCAATCCGATCACTGCTCCATCTGGCGCCCCATGAATCCGGCCGCGCATTTGGCGAGTACCTGCTCGGCTTCTCCCATGCGTCGGCTGCCGTCCTTCCCCCGCAGGATGACGGATCCGATTACGTCGCCCTCACAGAGGATGGGGCTGATGACCTGCGGGAGCGTATCGCCTGCGTCCTCGTTGGTGATTTTGACCCGTTTGCCGGAATTCTGATCCGTATTTACGTATTCACGCTCATTCATGACTGCTTCCAGCTGGCCGGTGGCGGGAGCGCCGATGCTGTCTTTACGGATTCCTCCTGCTGCCGCGATGACCTGGTCGCGGTCGGTGATGCACACGCTGTGTCCGGATGCAGAGGCGAGGGCCTCGGCGTATTCCTTTGCAAAGCTTCCAAGTTCCCCGATCGGGGAATATTTTTTGAGAATGATTTCGCCTTCGCGGTCGGTAAAGATTTCCAGCGGGTCACTTTCGCGGATGCGCAGAGTGCGGCGGATTTCTTTGGGAATGACCACGCGGCCAAGATCATCAATTCTTCTTACAATTCCAGTAGCCTTCATTTCGTATTTTCCTCCATCTTTTTTCACTTTATCGTATGTCTGAGTAACTGTAGCGAGCGACAACAAATGTTATAAATATATATGCACGAATACGGATGGAATGGCAGCTTAGGCATCCCTGCATCCGGCACATAATAAGCGAACCTGCGTCGTTTGCTATATTATCTGTAAATTGAGGGACTTTATTCAAAAAAACATTTTAATATTCTCAGCTTTGTGGTAAGATGAGAAACAAAACTGCCGCAGCTTTTCATGCCGCGCAGGGAGCATGCGGCACAAATGGAAGACGCGATGACGGAATTTGACAAAATGGCTGCCATCAAAATGGGAAGGGGGATTTTATGCACTGGAAGAAATTACAGGGATTACAAAGGAAAGTGGTCGGGCTGTCTGTGGCTCTTGCGCTTGCGGCATCGGCAGGCGGAGGCTCGTTCGGCACGCTGGCTGTCTGCGCAGAGGAGGGGTCTGAAGCGGAGATGACCGCAGAGGACGGGGTTGTGATTGTAGATGACACAGAAGCCTCCGGAGATGCAGACGAAGATATGGACGGATCCACAGATGCGGGTGATGACGCGGACAGTACAGGGGACGCGGACGATGACGCAGACGCGGACGCTGACGATGCAGACAATGCAGACAATGCGCAGGACGAGGACGTCATTGTGGATGACACCGAAGCTTCTGTGACGCTGGAATCGGTGGAGGATGTGACCGCCGGGACGGAGGATTCCGGAGAGACGATTGTGGAAGTGACGGATACGGTCGCTCCTGTGGATGCGGACATCGCGGTGGACCATATTGATTTGCCGGAGGATTTCATGGAGGGCGTCGACATCTCGTCCTATGCTTCTCTGATTGACAGCGGCGTGACGTTTTACGATTTTGACGGGAACGAGCTGGACGAGGCCGGATTTTTTGAACTGCTTGCGGAGTGCGGTGTGAATTATGTGCGTATCCGCGTCTGGAATGACCCCTATGACTCGGAAGGAAACAGCTATGGCGGCGGGAATTGTGACGTGGATCAGGCGAT
Organism: Lachnospiraceae bacterium; assembly: GCA_021203145.1. Classification (GTDB taxonomy): domain Bacteria; phylum Bacillota; class Clostridia; order Lachnospirales; family Lachnospiraceae; genus Choladousia. The sequence continues at coordinate 8,925 of JAJQBS010000065.1, forward strand.
CCGCATCGGCCAGTGGGCGACGGAAGCGGGGCTGAAGGTGGCGATCGACTTCCATTATTCTGATTTCTGGGCGGATCCGGGCAAGCAGTTTGCGCCGAAAGCATGGGAGGATATGACGCTGGAGGAGAAGATCGAAGCGCTTGGAAGCTGGACGAAGGAGAGCCTGACGGCGATCCTGGAAGCGGGCGTCGACGTCGGCATGGTACAGATCGGAAATGAGACGACAAACGGCATGGCGGGCGAGACGGACTGGTCGAATATGTGCAAGCTTTTCTCGGCGGGCAGCGCGGCGGTGCGAGAGGTGTCGGAGGAATTTGGCCAGGATATCCTGGTGGCGCTGCATTTTACCAATCCGGAAAGCGGCAAGTATGAGACATTCGCGAAGATTCTGGCGCAGAATGAGGTGGATTACGATGTGTTTGCGTCCTCGTTTTACCCTTACTGGCACGGCACGCTGGAGAACCTGACGGAGACCCTTTCTGCGATTGCGGAGAAATATGATAAATACGTGATTGTGGCGGAGACCTCCTGGGCTTATACGCTGGAGGACGGCGACGGCTCCGGCAATACGGTGGCTGAGGGCAGCAATGACACGGCTTATGGGGAACTGACGTATTATGATTTCTCTGTACAGGGACAGGCGGACGAGGTGGCCGCGGTGATTTCTGCAGTTGCGGACGCGACGAATGGCATTGGCGTCTTTTACTGGGAGCCGGCCTGGATCCCGGTGCAGGTCTACGATGCGGATGCGGAGGATGCTGAAACTGTCCTCGCGGAAAATCAGGAAATCTGGGAGACTTATGGCTCCGGCTGGGCGTCTTCCTATGCGGCGGAATACGACCCGGACGACGCGGGCGTTTACTATGGCGGCTCGGCGGTCGACAACCAGGCGCTCTTTGACTTTGAGGGACATCCGCTCGAATCCCTGAAAATTTTCAATTATGTGAAAACCGGGACGACAGCGGAGCGCATTGTGGTAGAGACCGAGGCGGAGACAGAGTTCCTGGATACTGTGGAAAATCTTCTGGAAAATGGTAATTTTGAGGACGGCGATACCGCCTGGACAGTGACCGGTACCGGCGGCGGGATCAAGGACACGGAGACCACCAATGTCTGGTCGGGCACCTGGTGCCTGCATTTCTGGAGCCAGTCGAGCTTCGCGTTTGAGGCGTCGCAGGAGGTGACCCTGGAGCCTGGTGTGTATACGCTTACGGTTTATCTCCAGGGCGGCGATTCCGGGGACGGCGATACCTTCGTGATGTACGTGCAGGCAGGCGATGAGACGCTGACCGCCGAGAGCTCCTTAAGCGGCTGGAGAAACTGGTCCACGCCGACCATTGAAAATATCGTCATCACGGAGACAACCACGATCACCGTGGGCTGTACCGTGGATGCATCCGCAGGATGCTGGGGTGCGTGGGATGACTTCGTGCTTTACAAGACGGCGGATGCCGAATAATATATAAGAATGATATATATAGTAAACGACTTTAGTCGCTTTACTTTGCGCCAGACGCGAGGCTGCGCAAGCAGCCATTCCCTGCGCGTCTGTGTGCACTATAAATAACCTGTACAGCAGCGCAATCTGTACAGGTTATTTTTTAGCAGTCCTTTAAAATCCCGGCGGGAGCGTCAGTTTTGCAGTGCCGCGCGTCCCATTTGCTCCAGCAGCTCGCTCTTGATTGCAAAGAGCTTGTCTGAAAGATCCACATAGACGTCATGCGGGTTGGTCAGACGGAGCGACTCCGGCCAGAGCGTGTTCTTTTCGCGCGTACAGTAATCACGGATCTCCATGACCTTCGGGGAGGTGTAGACACATCTGCCTTTGCGGAATACCGGGACGAGCAGATCACGCAGTGTGTAGGAACCGCCCTTGATTTTTGTCTTTTTCCAGGTTTCGATCGGGTCAAAGATGACCAGATCCTTCCCGGGATCAAATTCCTCATCCGCCAGACAGATCAGATCCGCGCGGATTTTGCCGCTCTCCTTATCATAAATGCGCAGAATCTTTTTGTTGCCCGGGGTTGTGATTTTGTCCGTGTTCTCCGAGAGCTTAATTTTCGGGATGAATTCACCGCTCTTTTTATCGAGGACGGCCGCCAGCTTATAAACGCCTCCGAAGGCGGGGCAGTCCTTCGACGTGATCATGTTCGTGCCGACGCCCCACGAGGTGATGGCCGCGCCCTGTGTCTTCAGGCTGTCGATCAGGTATTCATCGAGATCACTCGACGCTGAAATGATCGCGTCCTCAAAGCCCGCGTCATCGAGCATTTTACGCGCCTTTTTCGACATATAGGCCAGATCGCCGCTGTCGAGGCGGATGCCGTAGCCCTTCAGCTCCTGACCGGCCTCGCGCATTTCCCGGAACACGCGGATCGCGTTCGGCACACCCGAGCGGAGCGTATCATAGGTATCCACAAGCAGCAGGCACGCGTTCGGGTAAAGCTGTGAATACTTTTTGAACGCCGTGTACTCATCCGGGAAACTCATAATCCAGCTGTGCGCGTGCGTTCCCTTGACCGGAACGTCAAACATCTGCCCGGCCAGCACGTTCGAAGTGCCGATACAGCCCGCGATCATCGCAGCCCGTGCGCCGTAAATGCCCGCGTCCGCGCCCTGCGCCCGCCGCAGCCCGAACTCCATAATGCCGTCTCCGCGCGCCGCGTGCACCACCCGCGCAGATTTTGTCGCGATCAGGCTCTGGTGGTTCAGAATGGTCAGAATCGCCGTCTCGACCAGCTGCGCCTGCATGACCGGTGCGATCACCTTCAGCATCGGCTCATGTGGGAACATTACAGAACCCTCCGGAATTGCGTAGATATCGCCCTCAAAGTGAAAATCCTTCAGATAATCCAGAAACGGTTCATGGAAAATACCCAGGCTCCTTAAGTAGGCAATATCCTCCGTTGAAAAGTGTAAATTCTCAATATATTCCATGACCTGGTCAAGTCCCGCAGCGATCGCGTAACCATTGCCGCAGGGGTTTTTGCGGTAAAAGGCGTCGAAGACCACAATCTCGTTCGAATTTGTCTCGAAATAGCCCTGCATCATCGTCAGCTCATACAGGTCCGTCATCAGTGTCAGATTACGTGTACTCATCAGGAAGCATCTCCTTTGCAGATAAAGTAGTAGGACATACCGGAGCTCTCGATTCACTCCGTGAATCGGAACATACTATACCACATTTTTGAGGGAGTGGAACAAAAAATTCGAGAAAAAAGAAAGAAATTAAAAAAAGTGCTTGCGTTCCGGGAAAAGATGGGCTATAATAACGCTTGCCTGTGAGGGACAGCGGTCTGATTCCAGAACTGCTGGCATGAACAGTGCACTAAGACAGGGAAATACACATAGGGCTATCGCCAAACGGTAAGGCACCGGACTCTGACTCCGTTATTTCCAGGTTCGAATCCTGGTAGCCCTGCTTGAGAACCTCAGCGAGATAAAGCGCTGAGGTTTTTCATGTCCGAAAAACCCGGAGTATCCGATCAACGCGGAAAATAAGAAGCTGAATAATTCACTTACCAGTACGGCAAAACCGGTCAGGAGAAACGTAAAATCTCAGGGGAACGGGATGTTCAAAGGCTGCGTTCCGTAGCTCTGAACTTTTTATACGAGGAGATACCTGATGGTAAGAAAGGAACCGTGATTTATTTATGTATGAACTGGTACAGGCTGCCGGCAACAGCTATTACATCCAAAGTCCGGCTAAGATTGGGCTTGTGAGGTTAAATGATACAGATGTCTGTCTGATAGACAGCGGGAACGATAAGAGTGCGGGACGGAAAGTACGGCAGATACTGGACACCAATGGTTGGTACCTTAAGGCTATTTACAACACACATTCTCATGCGGATCATATTGGAGGTAATCAGTATCTGCAGAATCAGACCGGGTGCCGGGTATTTGCTCCGGGGATCGAATGTTCTTTTACGCGGTATCCGGTTCTGGAGCCGTCGGCTCTTTATGGCGGCTTTCCCCCGAAAGACCTGAGGCATAAATTTCTCATGGCGCAGGAGAGCAGGGCGGAGGAGCTGACTTCAGACTGTCTGCCGGAAGGCATTGAGATAATTGCGCTTCCGGGCCATTGCATGGACATGGTTGGATTTCGGACAGCGGATGACGTGATTTATCTGGCAGACTGTCTTTCCGGAAAGGGTACGCTTGAAAAGTACCAGATTGGTTATATTTACGATGTCGCGTCTTATCTGGCGACACTTGAGATGGTAAAGATGTTGAAGGCAAAATTATTCATTCCCGCGCACACAGAGCCAATGGAGGATATCGTGCCACTGGCAGATTTAAACATTGCGAAAGTCAGAGAGATTGGAGAAGGTATCGTCAGGGAGTGTGGAACGGGTACCTGCTTCGAGCAGATTTTGCAAAATCTGTTCGACCGATATGGACTGCAGATGAATTTTGAGCAGTATGCCCTGGTTGGAAGCACGGTTCGTTCTTACCTGGCGTGGTTAAAGGACTGCGGCAGGGTTGATGTGGAATTTGATCACAATAGGCTGCTGTGGAAGAGGATTGATTTTGAAAAGTAAAAATCACAAAATAATTCCTGCTTAGAAGTCTGTCTGTATGCAGCTTTTATTCCGTATACCCATGTGGAAATCATCCGCGAGGCAGTTGGGACGGATAAGATGGAAGCTAAGATTTTTGATGGATCGATCTGGATTCAGGCAAAGCAGGTGCGCAAATATTTTCAGGATAATATTCTGGCTTCGTATACGATTTGCGTGCTGTCAACCAAAATAAAATAGAGGTTGACAGCACGCCCCCTTTATGCTAAATTATCCATGGTTGTTTCTGACGCTGCCTTTTGATGCAGAAACGCCGCAGCAAGGAACTGCCACAGCTTTGCATATGAGGAGGAAAATTGGATTATGAGTGCAGTCACAAAACAGGAAACCGGCCGTTCTGGCATGAAAACGATTGATATGGTGTACATCGCTATATTCGCGGCACTGATGGCGGTATGCTCGTGGATTTCGATCCCGACGACAGTGCCATTTACGCTGCAGACATTCGGCGTATTTATTGCGGTCGGGATTCTTGGCGGAAAGAGGGGGACGCTTGCGGTACTGGTATACATTCTGCTTGGAGCGGTCGGGCTCCCGGTATTTGCGGGCTTTTCCGGGGGAATCGGGGCTTTGCTCGGCACCAGCGGCGGCTATATCATCGGGTTTCTTTTTTCGGCCCTTTCCATGTGGCTGATGGAGAAGACCCTGGGCAGGAACGTCGCTGTGCAGGTTGTGTCGATGGTGGTTGGCCTGGTTGTATGCTACGCGTTTGGGACGGTATGGTTTATGGCAGTCTATACGAGCCAGACGGGAGCGGTCGGCGTGATGACGGTTCTTGGCTGGTGCATTTTTCCATTTATCATTCCGGATCTGCTGAAAATCGCACTGGCGTTTGCCTTGTCAAACCGCTTGCGGAAATATGTGGCATAAATATATGCAGGGGGAAAGTCTGCCCCGGTGCAGCCAGAAAGAAAGAGGCATTCCGCTGCGGCCTCACCATGGTATGTGTCTGGCATACTTTGAAGGGAAAGGCTACAGCGAGGGCTTTACCGCACATATGCAAAAAACCCTTGACCTGTTTATGGGAGATGAAGCAGTCCTGATCTGCCTTGTGACTTATACAGATGAGATTTGTACGGCCTGCCCAAACAATGAGCACGGAACCTGCCGTGACGCCGCAAAGGTTCTCGGGTTTGACATGGGAGTCCTGAAGCTGTGTGGTCTGGAGGATGGGCAGATACTGGAGTTTGGAGAATTTGCCCGCCTTGTGCAGAAGTGCATCCTGTCGGTGGGGAAGCGTGAAGAAATTTGCGGCGCCCGACCTGGCAGGTGTAGCGAAAGCCTACGCCGGGTAACATCCACGCCGGGGGTCGGGAAGATCTGCTCGTGCCACTACCCCTGCCAGTGGGATGAGCTCTGCTCGAATCGGAAGAGCCGTTGGGATCGATAAACGGCCAGGGAATCTTTACACAGTTGTATGAGTTGTATGAGAATAGAAGGCCTCACGAAGGTTTTGAGCGCGTGGGGCTTTTTTTATGCACACGAGCCGCGTAAGGGATTTTCCAGCTTACGCTGGACGCGGCTCGGCGCAGCGGATAGGGGAGAGGACTCCCCTATCCGATTGCGCAGGGTCGGGCAAGGTGCTTTGCGGCTAAAGCCGCCCCGGCTCGCGCGGCGAGCAGGAGACGAAAGAGTCGCCTCCTGCTCGATCGCAGGGCCTGGCAGGGAATTTATCTGGAAATTTGAGTGGCATTAAAAAGATAAAGTGGCGCACAAAACGATACAACATAAAAATACAATATGATATAAGATGTAAAACAAAATAATAAAATATTAATAAATAAAAAGTTGCCATAATCGTAGTCTTGTAGTAAAATACCCGCATGACAGGGAGAAAAGCGGAATTTGGCACTTGTGACAAGAGTTATTTTATGGTAAATTAAAAGTACCAAAGAAAAAGACAAGTGAAAAGGACAAAAGATCTGCCTGTCAGGTGAAACTGGAAATCTCAGGGGAACGAGATATTCATGCGTCAAGGCTATGAAATGGGGGATTGCGATGCAGGCAGATTTGAAGAACACATTGATTGCTGCTGATAACATGACGCAGTATGACATCTATGCCAGAGACTTACTTGCAAGGAAGGGTATTCTGGCACATATACTGACGGCGACCGTGGACGAATTCAAGAGTATACCACCGAAAGAAGTAGAAGGATATATAGAGGGTGACATTTACGTAGGCCTGGTTCCGGCAGAACCAGGGCTAACAAACACAGAATTTGTTAATGCAAATGGTGACCGTGTCAAAGGCTTCAACACCGTTCAGTCAGAGAAGCAGGAAGGTCTGGTGATCTTTGACATTGTGTTTTACGTCAGGATGAGGGACGGATTGTCACAAATTATTATCAATGTGGAAGCCCAGAAGGATGATCCGTCCGAGTATGACATCCTAAACCGTGCGATTTTTTATGTGAGCAGGCTTGTGTCGTCGCAGAAGGAGCGGGATTTTACCAGAAAGAATTTCAACGATTTGAAGCGAGTATATTCCATCTGGGTCTGCATGAATATGGATGAGTGCATTTGGAATTACATTCGTCTCGCGAACTATCCCATTCTGGGAAACCACGAATGGAAAGGAAAACTCGATCTGTTGAATATTGTGTTGCTGGGTATTCCGAACGAGCTCCCGGAGTGCGGAGAGAAATATGAGCTGCATCGGCTGCTGAGTGTGCTGTTTTCAAACCAGCTGACACCGAATGAGCGGATTGATATCCTGGAAAATGAGTATTATATTGCCGCTGGGACATTCGAAGAGGAGATGAAAATTATGTGTAATCTAAGTGAAGGAATTTATGAGCGGGGCGTAGCAGAAGGCGAAGCAAGAGGAAAAGCAGAAGGAAAAGCAGAAGAGAAGGAACGGTTGATTATTAGCATGGACAAGGAGGGATTGCCCTCGGAAATAATTTCAAAGGTAACCGGAGAGACGATTGAAAAAATAAGGTCGATTCTCGAAAATCATAAAGTGATTGCTGTCGGCAGCTGAAAGAGAAAGACGGTTTGCTGCAGACATGCCTGAACAAAATTTGCGTTCGGCCTGTCCTGGCCAGGCGTGATGGAGACGGAGGATATCATGGCATATCAGTTTGACGGAAGGATCCGGTTCAGCGAGGTCGGACCGGATCGAAAGCTTACTTTAGTTTCCCTTGTGGATTATTTTCAGGATTGCTCGACGTTTCACTCGGAGGCCTGCGGGAACGGAATAGACTGCCTGAACGCGCACGGATGCGTCTGGATGATTCTGTTCTGGCAGATTGATATTTTGCGGCTGCCTCTGCTCGGCGAGCATGTGTATACGAAGACATGGCCTTACGGCTTTCAGGCGTTTTACGGTTTTCGGAATTTTGCCATGGTGGATGACAATGGGAATTATCTGGCGAAGGCGAACAGCGTGTGGGCGTTGATTGGTCAGAGCAACGGGCGGCCGGTCAGGGTGCTGCAGGAGGTCATTGACGGCTATGAGCTGGAGCCGCGGCTGGAGATGGAATATCTTCCGCGCAAGATCCGGCTCCCCGGCGAGGGCAGGAAAATGGAACCGTTCCGGGTCGGACGGCAGCATCTGGATACGAATCATCATGTGAATAACGGGCAGTATATTTATATGGCGGAGGAGTTTTTGCCGGAGAACTTTGCGACCGGGCGGCTCTGCGTGGAATATCGGCAGCAGGCGCGTCTGCATGACATGATTGTGCCGTATGTGTACCGGGGAGGCGATGCGGCTGCAACTGAGAATCATTCTGCGACTGGCGGCATAGGAGAAAGGACGGCAGATGCATCATGCGGTGCAGCAGAAAGAACGGTTGGTGTATCGTACGATGCAGCAGAAAGGATGGCAGATGCACCATGCGGCAAGGCAGAAAGGACGGCAGATGTATCATGTGGCACAGCAGCAGAAACGGCTGGCGCATCATGTGGTACACTGACGGTAAGTCTTTGTAATGAGGCGGGGGCGCCGTATGCAATAGTGAAGTATGAGAAGGCGTAAACGATTCTTTATGGTGTTTTGCGAAAATGAGGACAAACAATGCTTCGAGTGGGTGAAAAACAGGAACTGACGGTTGTAAAAAGGACGGAATTTGGCATTTATCTCGCGGATGACCAGGAGAGCGAAGAGCAGGTGCATCCACGGGAAAAGGGCGGATCAGAGGAAGAAGAGAGCGTGAGATCCCGGAAAACAGACGGCTCAAAAAGAGAAGAAAGAGTGCGGCCCCGGAAAACGGAGCTTTCGGAAAGGGAGGAGAAGGTGCTTCTCCCGAAGAAGGAGGTCCCGGAGGGGACGAAGACCGGCGACCGGATGCTGGTATTTTTATACAGGGATTCGCAGGATCGGCTGATCGCGACGCGCAGAGAGCCGATGCTCACAGTCGGAAGGTTTGCGGTTCTGAAGGTGAAGGAAGTGGCGAAGATCGGCGCGTTTCTGGACTGGGGGCTGGAGAAGGATCTGCTTTTGCCGTTTCATGAGCAGACGGCAAAGGTGAAGGAGGGTGAGGACTGTCTGGCGGCTCTTTATGTGGACAAAAGCGGCAGACTTTGCGCGACGATGCGCGTCTATCCGTATCTTTACCACAATTCGCCCTATGCCCCGGGCGATGAGGTGAGCGGGCGGGTCTATGAGACCAGTGGGAATTTTGGCACGTTTGTGGCAGTGGACGACAAATATTCCGGGCTGATTCCGAGGCGGGAAGGAGACCCGGGCCTGAAACCCGGCGATCGAATCCGCGCGCGGGTGACCGGCGTGAAGGAAGACGGCAAGCTGGACTTAAGCGTTCGGGAGAAGGCTTACCTGCAGATGGATGAAGACGCCGAGATGGTCATGGGCGTGATTGAGGAGTATGCGGGTGTGCTTCCTTTTGACGACCGGGTCGACCCGGATATCATCCGGCGCGAGTTCGGCCTGAGCAAGAACGCGTTCAAGCGCGCCGTCGGTCGTCTGATGAAGCAGGGACGGGTCGAGATCCGTGACCGCAGGATATATAAATTGTAGACGGCGTAAGCGATTTTACAATACAAAACACACGAGACACGAGACACGAAACACGAGACATGAGACTGCAAAAGCAGCCGTTCTACGCGCGCGTGTGTTCATCGTTTATAGTAAACGGCGTAAGCCGTTTTATATAACAGCAAAACAAGGAGGGCTTCAGACATGAAAAAAGCAATCAGCACAGACAAGGCTCCGGCAGCGATCGGGCCATATTCGCAGGCAATTGAGACGGACGGATTTATTTTCACCTCCGGCGTGATCCCGGTGATTCCCTCGACAGGGGAGATTCCGGCGGGCGTAGAGGCGCAGGCGGAGCAGGCGTTTGCCAACCTTGCGGCACTGCTTGCGGCTTCCGGCACGGGCATGGAGCAGGTGATCAAGACGACCGTATTTATTAAGGAAATGGACGACTTTGGCAAAATTAATGAAATTTACGCGAAGTATTTTACCGGAGTCTTTCCGGCGCGTTCCTGTGTGGAAGTGGCGCGCCTGCCAAAAGACGTACTTCTGGAGGTGGAAGCGATCGCGGTAAAGCGGTAAAATTGTGCTGAAATAAGTCGACCGCAATCCCATTGGATTTAGACGATAGGTAGTTCACTAATGCGCGAAGCACAATTGTTATACTGAACATCTTTGAAAATTACAGTGAATGGTTCAGGCATGCAGTATAAAATTCTCCGCCAGGACAGAGAGGAGGCAGTGCCCTTTGAATTTCACACATTTACATGTTCATACGGAGTACAGTCTTCTGGACGGCTCGAACAAGATAAAAGAATATGTGCGGCGGGTGAAGGAGCTCGGGATGGACAGCGCGGCGATCACGGATCACGGCGCGATGTACGGTGTGATTGATTTTTACCGGGCGGCGAAGGCAGAAGGGATTCGTCCGATCCTGGGCTGCGAGGTATACGTCGCGCCGGGCTCCCGTTTTGACAGGAATGCCCTGCGCGATGGGGCGTCCGGTGAACAGGCGGAGGAACGCTATTATCATCTGGTTCTGCTGGCGGAAAATAATCAGGGCTACCAGAACCTGATGAAGATTGTATCGAAGGGCTATGTCGAGGGATTTTACTACAAGCCGCGCGTGGACATGGAAGTTCTGCGCATGTACCATGAGGGGATTATCGCGCTCAGTGCCTGCCTGGCGGGCGTGGTGCCCCGCTGCCTGCAGCGCGGGATGTATGAGGAAGCAAAAAAGGCGGCGTTGGAGCATCTGGAGATTTTTGGAGAGGACAATTATTTCCTGGAGCTGCAGGATCATGGGATACCGGCGCAAAAGCTGGTGAACCAGCAGCTAGTGCGCATGAGCCAGGAGCTGGGCATTCCGCTGGTGGCGACTAATGACGTCCATTATACCTTCGAGGAGGACGTGGCGGCGCATGATGTGCTGCTCTGCCTGCAGACCGGGAAAAAGCTGTCGGACGAGAACCGGATGCGCTATGAGGGCGGCCAGTATTTTGTCAAATCGCCGGAACAGATGGCGGAGCTGTTCCCCTATGCGCCCCAGGCGCTGGAAAATACGCATAAGATTGCGGAGCGCTGCCATGTCGAGATTGAATTTGGCGTGACGAAGCTCCCGAGGTTTGACGTGCCGTCTCCCTATACGTCCTGGGAATATTTGAATAAGCTCTGCTCGGAAGGGCTTGTGGAGCGGTATGGGGAGCATGCGGAAGAGATTCGCCCACGTCTGGACTACGAGCTTTCCGTGATTCAGAAAATGGGCTATGTCGATTATTTCCTGATTGTATGGGACTTTATCCATTACGCGCGCGAGCATGATATCATGGTCGGCCCGGGAAGAGGCTCGGCGGCCGGGAGCGTCGTGTCCTACGCGCTTGGGATCACGAAGCTGGATCCGATCCGGTACAGCCTCCTGTTTGAACGGTTTTTAAATCCGGAGCGGGTATCCATGCCTGATATCGACGTGGACTTCTGCTTCGAGCGCCGGCAGGAGGTGATTGACTATGTCGTGCGCAAGTATGGTAAGGATCGTGTCGTACAGATCGTGACATTTGGTACGATGGCGGCGAGGGGCGTGATCCGCGATGTGGGGCGTGTGATGGATCTTCCCTACGCACTCTGCGATTCGATCTCGAAGATGGTTCCGAAGGAGCTGGATATCACTCTGGACAAGGCTCTGGAAATGAGCCAGGATCTGCGAAAAGCGTACGAAGGCGACGAGCAGATTCATGCGCTGATCGACATGTCGAAGCGCCTGGAGGGATTGCCGCGCCACACCTCCATGCATGCGGCCGGAGTGGTGATCAGCCAGAAAAGTGTGGATGAATACGTGCCTCTTTCGAGGGCTTCCGATGGCACGATCACGACCCAGTTCACGATGACGACACTGGAAGAGCTTGGGCTTCTGAAAATGGATTTTCTCGGCCTTCGGACCCTGACTGTGATTCAGAACGCGGTAAAGCTGGCCGAGACGAGCAGCGGACGTACGATCAACATCGATGAGATCGATTTTGACGATAAGGCAGTGTATGATTCTCTGTCCACCGGCAGGACGGACGGCGTGTTCCAGCTGGAAAGTACGGGGATGAAGAACTTCATGAAGGAGCTGAAGCCGAGCAGCCTGGAGGATGTCATCGCGGGCATTTCCCTTTATCGGCCGGGTCCGATGGATTTTATTCCGAAATATATTTATGGAAAAAATCACCCGGAGGATATTACATATGACTGTCCGCAGCTGGAGCCGATTCTGGAGCCGACCTACGGCTGCATTGTTTACCAGGAACAGGTCATGCAGATCGTGCGCGACCTGGGCGGCTATACACTGGGGCGAAGCGACCTTGTCCGCCGCGCAATGTCCAAGAAAAAAGCATCCGTGATGGCGAAGGAGCGGCAGAATTTTGTCTATGGCAACGAGGAAGAAGGCGTGCCCGGCTGTATCGCGAAGGGGATTGATGAGAAGACGGCGAATAAAATTTTCGATGAGATGACGGATTTTGCGCGGTACGCCTTCAACAAATCACATGGGGCTGCCTATGCGGTGGTTTCCTACGAGACTGCGTGGCTGAAGTATTATTATCCCGTAGAATACATGGCCGCACTGATGACCTCTGTGATTGACAATCCGGGCAAGGTGGCTGAATATACGATTACCTGTAAGCATATGGGCATTGAGATCCTGCCGCCGGATATCAATACCGGCGTGAGCGGCTTCTCCGTAGAGATCGTAACCCGTACGGGCTCTGACGATGGCCTACCGGATGACCGGGCTGCGCGTATAAGCGATGGCCTGCCGGATGACCGGGCTGCGCGTATAAGCGATGGCCTGCCGGATAATTCGGCTGTGCGAATGGACGATGGCCTGACATCTGGGCGCGGTGTTTCTGACAGCAGCAGCGCACAGACAGATTCCCCTGATACCGTCAGTGGAAAGGCTGTGCGCCCGCAGAACCGGATTCGCTATGCCCTGAGCGCAATCAAGAGCATTGGCCGCTCCGTGATTGACAGCGTGGTGGCGGAGCGGGAGAGGGGCGGCCCGTTCCGGAGCCTGCAGAATTTTATTGAACGAGTCAGCGGGTTTAAGGACGTCAGCAAACGTACGATAGAGGCTCTGATCAAGGCCGGCGCGATGGACTGCTTCGGCACCACCCGGAAGCAGATGCTGATGGGGTACGCGGCCATTATGGATCAGGTGGCAGCCGAGAAAAAAGATTCTGTGTCCGGGCAGATCTCGCTGTTTGACCTGCTCGGCGAGGATGCGAAAAGAGAGTTTGAAGGAAAGCTGCCGGACGTCGGCGAGTTTGACAAGGAGCAGCTGCTCGCCTTTGAGAAGGAAGTGCTGGGCATTTATGTCAGCGGACACCCACTGGAGCGGTATGAAGAAAAATGGCGGGGGACAATCTCAAATCTCACGACAGACTTTCAGCTGGACGAGGAAACGAATCTGCCGCATGTGCAGGATGGCGCGAGAGCTGTCATCGGCGGAATGATTACCAATAAGACGGTCAAATACACAAAGAAAAATCAGACGATGGCCTTTCTGACGCTGGAGGATCTGGTCGGCACGGTCGAAGTGGTCGTTTTTCCGCGCGACTATGAAACTTACAACCGATACCTGACGGACGACAATAAAATTTTCGTGCGCGGCCGTGTCAGCAATGAAGACGACCGCCCGGGTAAACTGATCTGTGAGCGCATCTGGCCGTTTGAGCAGAGCGCTCCGGCCACGGGAAACGGCATGCCGGACGGATATCTGGGAAGCGGCGGTACGCCAAACGGATACGCAGGGGGCGGCATGCCGGACGGATATCTGGGAGACGGTACGCCGAACGGATACAGGGGTTCCGGTATCCCGGACAGACCGGCGGGCAGCGGTACCCGGGATGCATTCCCCAAAGGCGCAGGCTCCGACGGAGGAAGAGCCCGCACAGACTACGCCGTACCGAAGCAGCAGGGAAATGGCCGCGAGCTGTGGATTCAGTTTTCTGACAAGCAGGAATATGCGCAGAAAGAATCGCGGCTGTTCGATGTGCTGCGTGAGAGTGAGGGCGAGGATTATGTCGTGATTTATGTGCGCAGTGAGCGGGCTGTGCGCCACCTTGGAGCAAACTGGGCGGTGGATGCGAATGAAGAGTTGGTCGCCGCGCTGGCGGAGATCTTTGGAGCGGAGAATGTAAAATTTAAGCAGAAAAATAAGTAGACTTTACAAAATGGAACCTTAAAGATTTAAATGGATACCGATTATTGCACAGCAGATAGTCGGTATCCATCAAATATATCATTGACAATTTTAAAATATGGTAGGGCTGATTTTTCATGAATGAAACTCTATTGCTGCTCTATAAATTGTCTTCGGCTGATTCTCTTGTCTCGATTTCGAGAACATAATCAATCGGATCTGGAAGGATCGGATCTGGGCCGAGATTTAAAAAAGGAATATCCGGGTAGTCGTTATGCATCCAGGCGTTAGAAAATGGTATTTCATGTCCGTCATATAATGCTCTCACCTTTACAATATTTTTCCGGTCAAATCCAGTCAAAGGCAATGGCCCAAGGGAATTTTCGTAAACGTGGACATAGTATTTATTACCCTTGCGAGTCACACGACCATAATCTGGCTTAGGAATATCATAGGCCGCTGTACAGCCATAAATACTGTCATGATTACGCTCCATCCAACGTCCGATTTGTTTCAGAATCTCGGAAGACTCTTCTGGAAAGCGCCCGTGAGCATCCGGCCCTACGTTCAAAATCATATTACCGCCCTTCGAAACACATTCTACCAGTTTTTTAATTAACATGGATGCAGGCTTGTAAAAATGATCGGTCGCACAGTACCCCCAGCTGTTGTTCATGGTGAAACAGGATTCCCATACCATCGGATTTCCGTGGATATCACGGATTCCTTCCGGCGGAATGATCTGTTCCGGGCTGACGAAATCTCCGTGGAAGGGTGCAGGATTACATTCCGCCAGAGAACCTCGCCCCTGACCGCTCACCTCCAGCCGGTTGTCAATAATAATACCTGGCTGCAAGCTCCGGACCATATTTACAAGCTTTGTTGCGCCCCATTTTTCTCCACGCATATCATCATATGAAAAGTCGAACCAGATAATATCCAGCTTTCCATAATTGGTACAGATTTCCTCTACCTGATTGTAGAGATATTCCACATATCTGGAAAAGTCGCGGCTCTCATTGCTGCATTCGGGGTGGTTTCTCATCGGATGGTTACGATCTCCATAATGCGGGTAGTCCGGATGATGCCAGTCCAGCAGTGTAAAGTAAATACCGACGCGAAGGCCTTCTTCCCTTAACGCTTCCACATACTCTTTGATCAGGTCCCGCCCTGCAGGGGTGTTGGTGGCTTTATAATCCGTATATTTGCTGTCAAACAGACAGAACCCATCGTGATGTTTCGCGGTCAGCACCACATATTTCATCCCGGCTGCTTTGGCTTCCTTCGCCCATTGCTTTGGATCATAGTCTTTTGCATCGAATTCCTTCATAAAGGGGAGGTATTCTTCCTCCGGCATTTCTTCAATGCTTCGAACCCATTCCCCTCTCGCCGGAATGGAATACAGACCCCAGTGAATGAACATTCCAAAGCGTGCTTCCTGATACCATTTCATTCTTTTTTCATATTCGATACGATCAAACGTGTACATTTTTATCTCAACTCCTGCAATTAAATGATAGTAAACGACTTTAGTCGTTTTTCAGATTTTCCATGTGCATTGATAACACACTTTTCATCAAAAATCAAGTGAAACCCATAATTCCCCAGGGTTGTTTCACGAACATTTTTTACCACGATTCCTTGCCTGGTGCAAATGA
>JAJQBS010000050.1 GCA_021203145.1 Lachnospiraceae bacterium
AACTACGGAGTAAATTTTCCGTAGTTAGTCCCAAAAAACACGGAGTTATCGATTAGAAAAGGCGAAAGACCGAATTCGGTCAAGGCCAAAGAATTACACTTATACAGAAGCAAAGGCTTTATTATCCCAATTGGGATTTGAGGAATATAACAAAGGAAAAACATCCGGTTCAAGAGTAAAATTTTATCGCGAAAAGGATAAAAGAATCATCTTATTGCACAAACCGCATCCTATAGATACCATGAAACCGGCTGCGATAAAGAGTTTATTAGATTTCTTGACTGCTTTGGGGGAATTATGATGAAAAATATATTAGAATATAAAGGATACCACACCCGTATTGAATTTGATTCAGAAGAACTTGTACTTAGAGGAAAAATTGAAGGCATCAATGATTTTGTGGATTTCGAAAGTGATGATATAAAGGGAATCGAAAAAGAGTTTCATTCGGCCGTAGATGATTACCTCGATTTTTGCAAAGAGGTTGGGAAGGAACCGGAAAAAGAATATAAAGGAACATTTAACGTGCGTATTGGATCGGATCTGCACAAAAAGCTCGCGATGATAGCGATGGAAAAGGGAGAGTCTTTAAATGCGACGGTCGAAAAAGCGATCCGGGGATATATCCTGGATAATAGCACAGAAAGGCAGTCTTCGCAGAAGACAACTCCGGGTATTGTCCATGCCTGAAGTGATTTTTTCCATAAGTCTTACGTTTCACCATTAACTCCGTAAAAGGATTTCATCAGCTCCGACTCGCTCTCCGCCTCATAGTCGAATACGAACCGTTCATACGCATTGATGACATGGGTGTCGTGAAATTTATCATAGCGCTTGTGCTGGCGGCCGTAGGACATGTGGACATGGCCGTGTAGGAAGAAACGGGGATCATATTTCTCAATCAGGTCGATAAAGCTCTTGAACCCCTGGTGGGGCAGGTCGCGCCCGTCGTTGAGCTGATAGGCGGGCGCATGCGTTACCAGAATGTCAAAGCCGTGATGGCGAAACAGCTTCCAGCGCAGCTTTTTCACCCGTTTGCGCATCTGCTTTTCCGTGAACTGATAATTGCCCGGGCGGTAGCGCATGGAGCCGCCCAGGCCCAGGATGCGGACTCCCTCGAAGACATAAATATCGTCGTCGATGCAGGTGCAGCCTTCCGGCGGCACCGTGTCGTATTTTTCGTCGTGGTTTCCGTGCACATAGATGACCGGCGCGGATGTAAAGGTAGCGAGAAAAGACAGATAGTGCGGATGGAGGTCGCCGCAGGAGATGATCAGGTCGATCCCCTCCAGCTTGCTTTTTTCAAAATGATCCCACAGATAAGCGGATTCCTCGTCCGCGATTGCCAGTATCCGCATATCGGTCCTGCATTCCTTTCTTCCTATTTCTATCACAAGCTCCTGACGGGCTGCTTTCCTTTTGAGCTGCGTCCCCCGCAAGGTAACGAGGCAGCCTTTCGTCCCCGCAGAACAAAAAAATTCCCTGTCAGCAACTAATCACCAGCCACTATCCACTACTCACTACACCCCGCTCTTCTTCACGCCCTGCTGCGCGACGGCGGGCTTTGCGTGTTCAGCCAGCTCATACTCCTCGGGGATGGAGCCGATGACGTTTTCCGCGAGCCAGTCCATTTTGACGATCTGCTCGGGGGTCAGGCTGTCGCCCCACTCCGCCTGTGTCCTGACAATGCCGGTCTGCGAATAGAGGGTGCCGGAGAACGGGTTGAACTCGCCCGCGCTGATGGTGGTTCTCAGCAGCTCGACCAGACGCTTCGTGCCGATCGGCAGGTTCTGCGAGCAGATGACGTCCACCACGCCAGAGGACATGCCCCACCAGTAGTTGATTGCTTTTCCGGTATCATCATCGTATTTCCAGGTACCGTCCATAATCGTCCGGATCAGTTTTTCATAAAATTTTCCCCAGTGGCACAGCGGCAGCGCAAGGTTCTGCGGGCGGCCGTCCACCATATGGTAGATGCCAAAGAACCTGGATGCTTCCTCCGGGATGACCATGTCCTTGCCGGAGATACAGGAAGGGTTCACCTTGCGGAACCGGTCGCTGATATCCACATCCTTTTTGGAAGACCATTCCAGATAAACCTTCGCGCGCGGATTGATCATCTTGGCGCCGAGCGCGAAAGCGTTGATGTTGGAAATCGTGCCAAAGAGCGGGTAATCCGCGATATAGGCAAGCCGGCTGTTTTCCGCCATCGCGCCCGCGATCGCGCCCATCAGGAATTTCGCCTCATGCATCCGGGGGTAATAGGTGCGAATGTAGCGGTGCGAGGTATTCAGCGAGCAGTTGAGAATGCGGACATTCGGATTTGCAATCGCTGCCTTTACACTGGCCTTAGCAAAGACAGGGGTGGTCGTAAAAATCAGGTTGCAGCCATCCACGATCGCCGCGTCCAGCGTTTCCTCGATCGTCTCCGCCGTAATCTGGCTGTACGCGACCGTGCTCACCTCATCCGGGAAGGTCTGCTCCAGGTGCAGGCGCCCAAGCTCATGCGAATACGTCCACGCGGAAGAGCCGGGCGTCCTGTCATAGACAAAGGCAATCTTCAGCTTCGGCTTTCCGGTCTGAAGCAGACGGCTCAGAAGAGGCTTTTTCTCCGTCGTCGGATCCATCTTCAGAGCGATCGTGTCCGCCTCCGTCAGCAGCTCGAACTCCTCCCAGGCCTTCGCTACGAGCGTCTTCATCTCATCCGTCGTGATGTCGCCCACCTTGTCATAGCCGTACAGCGTGATAAAGGTAAGGAACGCGTCTCCCGGGCTGATCGAGAGCTTTCCGCCGCCCTTTGCCTGATATGCGGCCGTAAAACGCGTATAGACGGAGCTGAAATTCAGCCGGTCGTCATCGTCCCACGGCTCGTCCGCGGCCTTGCCGACAGCCTTCTGCAGCTTTACGTAGCTGCCCTTCTTTGTAAATTCAATATAATTAATCCCGGAGAGCGCGTAGAAATCAACAAACTCGTAGTAAATCACGACCTTCGGGTCATCCGTGCGCTTCGGAAGGATGCGCGTCACGTTTCCCGGAATCGAAACCGCCTCATAATATTTCATCACGCTGACACGCTTATTGCCCTCCTCCACGTAAAAACGATTCATGTATTCCCAGGCCTTGATCGGGTCATGGATGCCCTCCTCCACATGCGCCGTGCTCAAATTCGACCATTTCATCGCAAACTCAGAGCTGAAGTCCAGGATCGGCATAAAATTGCCGGCAAACGAGCTGCCGCGCCCGCCGTACCGCGTCCCCACGATCTGGTCAATCGGGATCTGTACCAGGCCGAGGGAAACCTGCGAGAGAGACTCCTGCGGCAGGATCTCATCGAGCACCGCCAGAGTCGGGCGCTCCCCGCGCATCATACGCGCCTGATAATCCTTTTTCCCAAGCCGGACTGCTTTCTTATAATCTTCAAGAGCCATATTAAAACCTCCTTAAATAAATGGGTGGTTTCCAATTGATTCACCGCGTATTATAAGGGGAGGTATTGCTAAAATCAAGTGTGAAAACGCCTATTTTATGACCCTGCTTTGCGGATTTCGAGTGTGAAAACACCTGCTTTATGGCCCTGCTTTGCATTTTCAGATGTGAAAACGCCTGTTTTTGTGCCAGCCCCAATGCTAAGGCTGTTGTTTTGCTGTGCAGATCCCGTTTTTATCTTATTGAGACAGGATTGTAATAGATAATCGGCGGTATTGCTATTCATGGGATAAAACAGCATGTCTGCGGAATAAAAAGAAACAGCAGAATCGACATGTCGTCTCCGCAGAAGTTAGCATTGAAATTCATCCTGCTTTTTGCTATGATATCCGCAAAGAATTCTGAGAAAATTCCGAAAGGAGGGATTTCCATGAGCACTCCTAAAAAATTTAACACAACGGGTGTCTGTATCCCGACCCTCCATTATATGGTAGACACCTCTTCTGTCACTAAACAGATTATTGAGAACTACATTGTCCCCGGAGAATATTTTACGATCAACCGCGCCCGCCAGTATGGAAAAACAACTACTCTTGAGCTTCTGTTCCAACAGTTAAAGAAAGATTATATTGTCCTTGATATCAGCTTCGAAGCAGCGGATGAGTATTTTCAGTCTTTAAAAGCCCTCGCGCAGGGGTTATGGATGGACATCGGCGATTTGTTACTTTGCCGGAATACCTCTCCTGCGCTTCAGGAGGAGTGGCTGCGGCCGTTATCCGATGATTTCCCCTTGCGGGATCTGGGGAGGCGGATCACTTCCCTTTGTTCCAAAAGTGAAAAAAAGGTTGTTCTCATGATTGATGAAGTGGACAAAAATGCGGACAACCAGATTTTTCTGACTTTTCTGGGGCTGCTCAGAGAAAAATATCTGAAGCAAAAGCTCGGAAAAGACCGCACTTTTCATTCTGTCATACTGGCCGGCGTATATGATATCAAAAACCTGAAGCTGAAAATGCATCCGAAGGAGGATTCAAAGTATAATTCTCCCTGGAATATAGCCGCCGATTTCAATGTCAACATGGCTTTTTCAGAGGATGGAATAGCGGGCATGCTCAGCGAATATGAAAAGGATTATCATACTGGGATGGATACGGATTCCATGAGCCGGATGATCTATGCATACTCCTCCGGTTATCCTTTTCTTGTCTCCAGGCTGTGCAAATTGCTGGATGAACAGGTGGCGGGGACCGATGAGTATCCTTCTCGCTCTGACGCCTGGACAAACAACGGATTTCAAAAGGCGGTCCGACTGCTGCTTTTTGAAAAAAATACGTTGTTTGATGATATGTTCAAAAAACTGAACGAATTCAAATCCCTTTCGGATATGCTTGCTTCCCTTCTTTTTTCCGGGCGTTCGTTTTCCTATAATCCCGATACGGAGGAAATCGCGACAGGCATTCGGTTTGGATTCATCCGATCAGCAGATAATCAGGCGATAATTGCAAATCGTATTTTTGAAATGCGCCTTTATAACTATTATCTGTCCCAGGAAGATATCAGCAATAATGATACCTGCCAGTCGGCCTTACAGGCGAAAAACCAGTTTATCCATGGGAACGTTTTGGATGTAGATCTGATTTTAAGAAAGTTTACCGAACATTTTACGGAGGTTTATGCCGCATGCTCTGATAAATTTATAGAAGAAAATGGCCGCCGCCTTTTTCTTCTGTATCTTCGTCCAATTATTAACGGCACCGGCAATTACTATGTGGAATCCCGGACCAGAAGTATGACTCGAACCGATATTATTGTCGACTATCTTGGAAAGCAATATATTATAGAAACCAAAATATGGCGCGGAAACGAATACAATACCCGCGGTGAAAAGCAGCTGATCGGATATCTGGATGATTACCATCTGGAAAAAGGGTACATGCTCAGCTTTTGCTTTAATAAAAACAAAGTCCCCGGGGTACATGAAATATTCCTGGGCGGAAAAATTCTGATCGAGACAATTGTATAAAGCTTTTTATTCCGTATGCGCCGCGCCTCTCTCAATTTTCCGCGCAATCAGATACCGCGGCCGCCCTTTGACTTCCTCGTAAATCTTTCCTATATAATAGCCGATGATCCCCAGACTGATCATTACCAGACTCCCGATGATCAGAATCAGCAGAATCACGGTCGTAAAGCCCTCTACCGCACGCCCCATAAAGTAGCGCACTAGCGTCTCGATCCCCAGGATTACCGCCGCGATGAAGACGATCACCCCGGCGAAGGTCACAAACTGCAGCGCGGCAGTCGAAAAGACGACAATATTTTTCACCGCGTACTCAACCAGCGACCAGGTGTTCCATTTGGACTCGCCCTCCGTGCGCTCCTGCACGTCAAACTCCACGGTCACTGTCCGAAAACCGATCCACGAGGACAGTGCGCGGAAAAAAACATTCCGCTCCGGCAGGGAGAGCAGCGCGTCCACCGCCCGCCGGTCGAGCAGTTTAAAATCCGAGGCCCGCGACATGTCGATCTTCACTGCTTTCGAGAGAATCTTATAAAACAGTCCCGCGCTGGCCCGGTGCAGGGCGCTCTCCTTTCCGCGCGTACGCTTCACGCCCTCGATCACCTCATAGCCCTGCTCCCAGAGCCGGAACATCTCTACCAGTGTCTCAGGCGGATGCTGCAGGTCACAGTCCATCACCGCACAGCAGTCCCCCGAAGCTTCGGCCAGTCCCGCGAACATCGCGGACTCCTTGCCGAAATTCCTCGAAAAGCAGACGCCCGTCACATGCGGATTTTCCGCCGCTGCCTTTGTAATCTCCTCCCAGGTCCCGTCCTTCGACCCGTCATTGACAAACACAATTTCATAATCAATCCGCTCTGCCGTCAGGATCTCGTCAATCTTCGCGGAGGCCTTGCGTATCATTTTTTCCTCGTTATATGCGGGGAGAATCACTGAAAGCATTTACTGCACGTCCTTTCCCTGTATGTTTGTACTTCCTGACCCGTTCAATCCTGCAGGTATGCTCTTTGCTGTCCTTATCATAGTTTACGCCCACCAGCAAAATCTCTCCCGAAAAGCGTTTCAGGCAATCCGCATATTCATTCTTACGAATCTGGTCTAACGCGGTCTTTACAGACTTATCCCACTTTAGCTCTACCACCATCGCAGGCAGAGCGCAATTTCTGTCCGGCACAAATACAAGATCAGCAAAACCCTTCCCTGCAGGCATTTCGCGAACCACCGTATAGCTCTTCTTCGCTGAATAATAAGCCAGCGAAATCGCGCAGGACAATGAGTTCTCATCGTTATATTGGAGAATGGACGCGTTCTCCTGATGGACTTTAGCGATCTGATTCGCGACAGCAGCCTCGTCCCCGGCAATCGTCAGCCGCAGCAGCTCATTCGAGCCGCGGATCGCGTCCATCACATTTTCCCAGCCACCGTCCTCAATACAGTTGATAAATTCCTGACGCACCTCGCTGTTTGGGATCGCACAGTCCATGGAGCTTCCGTCAATTTCCGGAAATTTCCCCTCAGAAATCTCTTCTCCAGAAACCTCTTTCTCAGAAACCTCTTTCCCAGAAACCTCTTTCCCAGAAACCTCTTTCCCAGAAACCTCTTTCTCAGAAACCTCTTCGCCAGAAATCCCTCCCTCGGAAAGCTCTCGCTGAGCCGTCAGATATCCCAGATGGATCAGCAGCGCCAACACATCATCCGCGCTCTCAAACACAGCCATATCATTCTGATATTTCAGCGGATTAATGGAAACCCTCTCCCCCGCGATCAAACGTTCCGTCTTCTCCCGCAGGCCGTCGCGGTCCATCTGAATGTAGACCTTCAGTGCCTCGTATGTCTCCGTTTTCGTCCAGTAGCTGTCAAATTCCCCTCTGAGAATCGCCTCGACAACGGACCGTGGATTATAAATCGAGACGCCGCTGACCAGATAACCGTCATACCACTTTTTCATCCTGTCATATGGGACATTGTACTGCTCACAGAGTGCCTGCACCTCCGCTTCCGTAAAACCGGTGAACTCCTGGATTGGCTTCGCGTTCATCATCGAATACTCATAAAACATATTCAGAGCCGAATGCTGCCCATATTTTTTGATCGGCAGAATCCCGGTCATATACGCAAGCGCCACGCAGCTTTTGTCCTTCAGCAGATGGCGCAGGTAATCCAGATACTGCGTGTGCGCAGCCTTATCGTCACGGTAAACACGCATCACACAGTCCCACTCATCTATAATAAAAACAAACGGAATCCCCGTCTGTGCAAAAATTTCCTCCAGCGCAAAGCAAAAATCATCCGGATCAAAATCCACTTCCCGGAACTCTCTGTTCAACTCGCGAAAAAGCTTCTTTTCGATCAGCTCGACCATACCGCCGACAGAGCCTGCTTTTGTCAGGAAATCCTGCATGTTCAGCCGGATGACATTATAACGGTTCAGGTGCTTTTTAAAATCGGCATCCTCCGCGATCTTAAGACCTCCAAACAGTTCTTCTGAATCACAGCCCCGACTGTAATACGCGGCAAGCATATTTGCGGCCATCGACTTGCCGAAACGTCTGGGGCGGCTCACGCTGATGTACAGCTGTTCCGTCATAAGGACACTATTCGTAAAAGCAAGCAGTTCTGTCTTGTCTACATAGATCTTTGAATTGACCGCTTTCTGGAAATCTATATTACCCGGATTCAGATAAACTCCCATAAGATCCCTCCTTTCACTTTTTGCTGCTTCTTATGCTCAAAGCTTACCACGAACGGACACTGGATGCAATGCCATAATCTCAGTTTTCTGCATCTTCCGGATTATACTGAATCATATGATACCCCAGCTCTTCCAGCTTCTCTGCCAGCGCGTCGCCTTTCACGTAGACGATATCATAATCCGCATTTTCATAATCAAATGCTTCGAACAAATAGTAGTCCTCCTCATACCACTTCAGATTGATATCTCCATGCTCGCTGATGATGAAATAATTATCCAGATCCAGGGATTCTTCCTGTTTCTTTCCGAACATTTTGTAATCCAGAAGCTGCGGCTGGTAAAACTGGATCTTGGTACCGGAGAGCCCGCCCTTTAATATATAAGGATACTCTTCTGCGATATCATCCTCCAGTACCTGCAAAAACTCTGCCACATCTGAAGTGGCTTCTTTTACATAGTCATTCGATGCTTTTCGAATTTTCACATAATTTACCTGAATCAGCACCAGGTCGCTGACCAGTACCAGGATAAGCAGCGCGTAGGGCATCCACTTTTTTCTTGCAGAAGAAACCGCCAGCACCGCCGCAAACAGCGCAAGTCCCAGAATACACGCAGCCACCAGAGCCGTCTTCCCATAAGAAGCTCCCGACAGGATCGTGGATGGATCCTCAACGATCTGAAAGGTATTCAGCGTAATTGAATTGTAAATATAACCGGTATACTTGACCGCAAGCGGCAGAAATTTCCAGAGAAATACACCAAAAACGGCCAGAGCCGCCACCATGCTGAAAATTTTAAGCTTCCCGGAAATCCATTCCCTGTGACAGCACAGGACATAAAGGGCTGCAAAAACAAGCATGCCCGCCCCACAGACAGAATAGCGGTCATAGAGCAGGCGGTCGGAACGATTCGTCACACTGCCATAGAGCAGGCTGTAGTAAACACCCTTAAAAAACAGTGCGCCTACGGCGTAATATCCGGCAAACACCAGGAAGGAAAACAGTGCGACAATCCGCTCCTCGACAGTGACTTCCGCACTAGATTCCGGCGCCTCCTGCGAAGCCGCATCCTGTGTCTGTCCGCCTCCGCTCCTCCGAACCGATTTTCGCCTGCCCACAGCCTGGACTCCCACCTGGAACGCTATGACAAGCAACGCAAAAATGCCCACCAGAACCAGTCCCTGCGTAGTCACGGTAAGCGTGTTGAGCCAGCTAAGGCAGAGAAGAATCAGGCCTTTCACCGTCTGCAGGGAAAAAACATTCAGATACGCCCCCATATCCGTTGATTCAAACGCATTCGCATTCAGACCGCTGATCGAATAGAGAGCCTGTTTCAATACGCTGCCCACATTCTGATCCAACACCGCAAAAAAAGCCGCGGCGGCCAGGCAGACGATCCAGTTTAAGGACCTCTGCCGCATCAGGCCAAGGACAATGAGCCAGGCAATCATAAGCGCGATCAGCAATACGATTCCTCTGGTATGCGCCATATAGGCCAGCGCGCAGCCAAAGACTGCCGCCAGAGTACATCCGGCACGTCTGAGCCTTTTCCCCTCGTTCACCGCACGTACAGACTCAAGGAAAAACAGCAGCACATACCACGGAAGGACAGACAAAAGATAATCCCCCCTGTAGTACAGAGTGTATAATGCAATCGAGGGTACAAAGCATACAGCCGCTCCAATTAAAGAAGCCACGATGGAGGATTCCATTTTTAAATGTCTGCGGCAGATCAGATAGACGACCGGAACCGTACTCACCTGAATCAGAGCCTGCAAAACCATCGAAAGACGGTATATCATATCCGGGTCGTCCAGCCAGACAAACAACGGCACCGTCATGAGAGCCTGCGCAAACCGATAGTAGAGCCCTCCCAGATGCGCAATCATCAGACTCCAGTCTCTCCCGGTCACCCACGCCGCATTTGCCATCGTCACTGTTTCATCGCTGATGACCGGCACCGAAAGCTGCGCGGCATAGAATACCAGGATGAGTGCGGAGCAGAAAGTGGTAATTGCGATGTGTTTTTTTCCCTCATTTATTTTCATTCAGGACAGCTCTCTTTCTCAGAATTCTCGCAGAACTCCCATACTGCGTCAAAAATACGCTGACAATTATTGCGGTCACTATAGGCAAAGAAGTCGTCTGCTCTCCGCACATGCTTCTCCTCCATGACGCAGTTTCGTTCTACACATTCGCAGACTGCTTTTACCAGCTCCGAGTGTTCCCTGCAGATCGGCCCGAATCCCATAGTGTCATAGATCAGTCCGCCCTCGTCATATTGCGGCGGAAGCTCCTCCGGATGATAATAAATCACCGGTTTCCTCATATAGGCAAAATCAAACTGAACGCCCGAATAGTCGGTAATCATTACGCTGGATTCACAGAGAATCCGCTCATAGCTGATATCACCGGCTCCAGATATCAACTCCACGTAATCATTCGGAGAAAAGTCTTCTTTCTGGGCGCTCGTGGCCGGATGCAGCAAATAAACAATCCGGTAACCATGACTCTTCGCACAAGAGATCAGCATCTCATCATTAATCAATTGATTATAAATCCGATAGTAGGCACTATCCTTAAAATTATGGTTATGTGTCTTTTTTACATTTGCGACACTGAAATTTACGACATTTCTTCTCCAGGTCGGTGCAATCAGAATGATTTTTCGATCATCATTGACCAGACCATCATAGCGCGCCAGACCCACAAGCCGAAATACATCTTTTGAATAACCATAGAACGGGTGGCTTAAATTCTGCACTTCATATGGCGACGCACAACAATATAGCTGGGTATTGTCAAACAACCGGTTCTGATACTGAGCAATCTTCTGTATAGACAATCCATGCTGGATACAGACCAGTATTCCTTTTTGCAAATCCTTTGTAAATATATTATATTCTGGAGACGGATTATACTGAGCCGAAATATTCACATGGGTCGCCAGCAACAATTCCGCTCCAATACACATCAGCTGGCAGCGCAGGGAACCATGTTTCAAAATATGCTTTTTCCCATGCTGCTTCACAAGACGACGATAGTCCGGAGAATCCTCCCGGACAATATAATATATATCTATTTCCCGGTGATTCTTCCGAATATACTGAAACAGGTATTCTCCATTGTCTCCAGCCTTATAGGTCTTATCAAATGTCACCCAAATATGCTTTTTATTAAAAGACGGCATTAAAATCCAGTATAAAATACGCAAGCCGATGCCTTTTCTGCAAATGCTCTTATATTCTGGTTTTGATAAAAGAGTCTGGCAAAAGCGCACCTCCTTTTTTAAATGAAGCAGTCTGCCGCAGGGCTCCATCACCAGTTCTACCGCCTGCGTATCCGTCCGAAGCATCCACCCTTCTCGGAACATCCAGTAGGCCTTCGGCTCCTTTGATATAAGACGAGAGGTATAGGAGCTGAACCTGATCCAGAATACATGATCCTTCCCATCCAGCCTGTAATAAAAACGAAATTCCTGTTTCCTCTTTTCTTCCACTGGAAGATGGAACTGAAACCGCCTTTTTCTCATAAAAGTGATCCCAAAACACTTGACCAGGGGATAAATCTCATTATATTCCGGATGATAAATTTTCGGCTTTTTCCCAGGCCGCTCCGCATAAATCTCATATCTGTCCGGCTCAAAGTAATCAGACAAATCTGTCTCAGCATCTATATGCATCATATGATCCCTGTAATTCAGATTTCGAATCCAGAATTTTTCATGCTCGCTGTTTCCCAGGTAGCAGACTTCCTCCCTGTAATCCTCTTCTGTCTGTTCTTCTCCAGGAATCAACAAAGCCAGAAAAGCCGTCCCCTTATTCAGAACCCTGACCTGCCCGCCCAACGCTTTCGCTTTTTCTCTCAGAAGCCATACGCGGATTTTTCTGTCGGCAAGCATATACGTAGTGATTTCCCATTTCATAATAACAGGATTGTCTATATAGGCCAGTGCCTGAGAAACTGTCTCCACGAATTCATCCACTTCCTGCCGGTTTTTCAAAACGCCTTTGTCGCGCGCGTCATAATTACAATTAAACTTTGCATAAAGCAGATAATAGCTTGCTGTCTGCAAAAAGCCAGGCACTGCCCCAAAACGTTCTGAGGCAGAGCACAACAATGGTATCATGAAATCCGCCACAGATTTCTGATACCAGCGCGGCTGATATTGAAACTGGTTTTTTGAAGTATCATCCTCCAATGGAACAGTATAGAAATAGGAGACCGTCTCTGAATAAACATATTCCGGAGCGTCCAGCTGAACCCGCAGAAGAAAATCATAAGCCGCATCTTCCTGCAGCTTTGTGTTAAATGAAAATGCCGAAATCGCTTCCACCCTAAAAAAATAAGCCTGCAATACCAGCTGAATTTTGTGCGTATTAAATTCTTTTGACAAATCTACCAGCCGTTCTTTCGTCCCAGAACGAAACGACCCGGCATATGGTTTTACTCCATTGTCCGAATAAAGAGGCATGGCAGAAACCATCGGAACCCTGTACTGATCAAAAATTCTTATGATCTCATCAAATACATTATCAGAAAACCAGGAGGACGTCAGGGCAAAATTTACATATCCGCTCCCCCACTGTCTGCTCCCCCGCAGATGCTCAAGACCTTTCTGGTAGGCTTCCGCCATCTGCGCGTGTTCCGAGCGGATATACAAAATCCGGTCTTCACCATATTTTTCACAGGCAGCTGCAATCTTCACATCCGTGCAAGGATCCACCACAATCAGTTTTACCTTATCTGATTTTAAATGGTCCTCAAATCTGGATAATGTTTTTGAAAATGCCTCTTTGGCATCTACGTAAAGAATGACTGATAAAATATTGTTTTTCATTGCGCCTGACTTTCTTTTTGATTTCGTCCTATACGGATTCAATGACACAGCTGTGCTTTTTTGCCCCTTCGCCTTTTGCCTCCTTGTCGTAATTAATTCCGACCAACAGAAGGTTTCCAATATAATCTTTTAAAACGCCATCATACCGATTGTCATGAATCTGTTTAATCGCGGTTTCTTCTGCTTCTATACAACCAGGGAAAGCTTCTCTCAACTCTTTTAAAATAGAATTTTTGATTTCAGAAATAACATTTGTCCTTTTTTCTTTTGCATCCGTGATAAACCCAGTCACATCAAAGGATATTACATGATACTGGTTCAAATGCTTTTCAAAACTGCCCTCTTTTGCAATTGCCAGATCTTCAAAAAGGAATCTGGAATCACAGCTTTTATCATAGTACGCGCACAGCATATTGGCGTCAAAAGATTTTCCAAAGCGTCTCGGGCGGCTAAAGCTGACCAGAGGCTTTGGTTTCCCGATCAGACTGTTCATATACGCAATAAGGCCGGTTTTGTCGACATAGATGTCTCTTCTGATTTCCTCAAATCCATCATAACCGGGATTAACATAGATGCCCATTTTCTCATCCCTCCGATGCATAGAATCCTTCATACTAAATCTTTTGAGAATGGCAAATAGTGTTTACATACCATTCTGATATGTAAGATTTTAACGGTGACTCTGAATTGTGTACAAATTCAAGAACATTCGCTATCGTATCCACATCGCCATCATAAGTAGCCTGAAGAATCCGCTTTGATTCTCTTTCCAATTCCCGCATATAATTAAACCTCGGTTCCGTTTTCACAATCTTATCAAACTCTGTCTGAAGCTCTCTGTTCGGTATTCTCACGTAGCCGTCGTAATAATTCAAATAGCCATATACAGTCATAACCGAAAGAATCTCATCTCTCTTTTCCAGCTTCTGCGCCGTAGTGGCATATTCCGATATGTCTGCCTGTATCGGTTCCCCCGCCACAAGCAGCATTACAGCCTCTCTGACGCCATCAATATCATTCAGGACATAGTCTTTCAGTTCTTCATATCCCCCCTGCTCCACCAACGGGAAAAGTTCCTTCAACAACTCCGTCTTATCTACAAAATAGGGTTTTTTAGTTTCGCGTTCATACAGTTCAAAAGCATCCGCTGAGTTCAGGTAATATCCCATTCATCCATCCCCTTTTTATTCAAAGATTATCACGAACTGACATGAGCCGCAAGGCATAATTTCCAAAAGCCTGCAAAAACATCTTGCTAATAGCATTTATCTCCCCGGTCGCTGTGGAAATCATCCCTGTCGGCAATCCCTCCAGATCCATGTTCACAATCAGCCGTATGCTTCTCTCTCACCAGATAGATCGGACGC
Organism: Lachnospiraceae bacterium; assembly: GCA_021203145.1. Lineage (GTDB taxonomy): Bacteria > Bacillota > Clostridia > Lachnospirales > Lachnospiraceae > Choladousia. The sequence continues at coordinate 14,345 of JAJQBS010000050.1, forward strand.
CGCTTTGTTTCCAGATAAGTTTTCGCAAGATACTGCCCCAAAACACCGATAAAAAACAGCTGCAGTCCAGCCAGCAGAATAATGATGCAGACCAGAGACGGCCACCCCTGCGTCGGGTCTCCGAACGCCAGGGTCCTCACAATGATTACTATAATGAACAAAAACGCGACAAAACACAGCAACAGCCCCAGAATGGAGGAAAGCACCAGCGGCGCCGTCGAATACGCAATAATTCCATCCAGAGCATATACAAAAAGCTTCCAGAAGGACCACTTTGTCTCACCTGCGACCCGCTCCACGTTTTCATACTCGATCCATTTTCTCCGAAAACCGACCCACCCAAAAATGCCTTTGGAAAATCGATTGCATTCTCCGATGGAAAGAACCGCGTCCGCGACCTGACGGGTCATCATCTGATAATCCCTCGCCCCATCCACGATCTCCGTCTTCGACAATTTGTTGATCAGCCGGTAAAACATCCTGGCAAAAAAAAGAACGGATCGGAGGCTCCCCCTTGCGTGTCACCCGTCTTGTCCCGACACAGTCATATCCATTTTTCCGAATCTCCTCCAGCATCTGGGGCAGCAGTCCGGGCGGATCCTGTAAATCCGCATCCATCAGCACCAGATAATCGCCCGCCGCATTCTGAATACCGGCATAAATAGCCGCTTCCTTTCCAAAATTTCTGGAAAAAGAGACAAAATGCACCCGCTCGTCCTGCCCGGCAAGCTTCTTTATCTCCTCCAGCGTACCATCTGTCGAACCATCGTCAACAAACAAATATTCAATCTCTGTATCCAGCCCAGGTGCGGCTGCCTCAACAGCTCTGTAGAAAATCGGAACGGTCTCCTGCTCATTAAAGCAGGGGACGATAATTGACAGCAGCATACCTTCCTCTCCTCCTGTCCGTTTTATATAAAAATTGCCCGCTTTACTTATTCTCTTAGTTCCCCTGCACCCAACGCCCGGCGCCAGATGCGATCGATAGCTAAAGATTACCATAAGCCCGCCAGATACGTCAACCTCATAATCTTTCTTCTCTTTCCTTCTCTTTCCTCCCGGACGCCTCTGAATCAGTTACTGTTCACAACCTTGCAGCGTATCTCGCTGTGGAGCGCGGGCAAAAAATCAGAAATGTAAGAAGCAGTTAAAAAGTTCTTGTTATCTGTGTGGATGTATGTTATAAAAATGTAAGGAGTTTTTCTTATAATGTAACACTTCTTTAACACCTGCCTCGATTTTTGTTAATCTTTTCGGATGGCAGTGGACTATCATGTACATGTACAGAAAGGAAAAAATGATGAAAAGAAAGCTTTACGCAACATGGTTAAAGACTCTTTCAGTGGCGGCTGCTCTGACCCTGTCCACAAGTCTGATGGCCTGTACAGCAGCAGCGGAATCATCAACGGAGGCCGCCATTTCTGATTCCGAAACCGATGCAGAGACCACTCCCCTGGAAGAAACAGACATCTTCGCGTCACAGAGTGCGACTGACGCGGCTCTGCAGCAGGAGGCGGCAGCCGGCTATTCCTTTGAATCGCCACTGGTAGTGCTGAATCCTTATGGCAATTCTCCCCTGACGGCGGTCGCTATTTTCAGCACAGACGAAGAAACAGGCGGCACGATTACCGTGAAAGGAAAAAGTGAGGAAAATGACATCTACGGCACCTTCGAAGCAGCGACCGACCATATCGTCCCCATCTACGGCCTGTACAACGGCGATACCACTGAGGTCGTGCTGACGCTGGATGATGGGACGTCGACCACGCTGGAGATTACCACGGAGGCTGTGGACACGAGTTATTGGAATATAGAAGCAGAAATGCTGGATTCTGAGGCGTATGATTATTCGACGATGACCCTGACCATGCAGTCCGGCGGCACGCTTCTGATCATCGACAGTGCGGGGGATATCCGCTGGTATTTTAACAGCCTCGGGACGCAGGGCGTACACCAGCTTTCCAACGGACACCTGATGGCTCCCGCCTCCTACACCATCAGCGGCACTTATTACAAATCAGGACTGGTGGAATTTGACTTAAGCGGCAAATATTACCGGGAATACGCGATCCCGGGCGGAGAACATCACGATTTCCAGGAGCTTTCCAACGGGAATCTGCTGGTAGCTTCGAACAGCCCGGATTTAAGCAGTGTTGAGGATTATATCGTCGAAATCGACCGTGAGACCGGCGAGGTTGTATGGGAGCTGGATATGAAGGATGTCCTGGGAGACACGGACGACGGTGCTTCCGCTTCCATCGCGACAGACGGTTCCGATGACATCGACTGGCTCCACAACAATTCTCTCTGGTATGATGAGGAAAATGACCTGCTGCTGATCTCTGCCCGCCACAAGGACGCGATCGTCGCAGTCAATAAGACAGACAAAACTCTCGCGTGGATCCTCGGAGACCCGGATGGCTGGGAGACGATCGACGAGAGCTACTTCTTCACGCCGGTCGGCGACGACTTCGAATGGTTTTACGCAGAGCATCAGGTGACCATGCTGGATAACGGCGATATCATGCTGTTCGACAACGGCACTGCAAAGGTGAAGTATTACGACAATGAAAACCGTGTGACGGGCGATGACGTCTACTCCCGCGCGGTGATTTACCGCATAGATACGGAAGCTATGACTGTCGAGCAGATTTTCGAATATGGAAAAGAGCGTGGTGCCGAATGGTACTCTGACTGGATCTCCGGCGCCATTTCCCTGGACGGCACGCAGAATGCGCTGCAGATCACTGCCGGGTCGAATCTCTACAGCGAGGAAGAAGACAGCCATGATTACGGCCCCATTTACCAGCTGGCGTCCGGCTATACCAGCACATCACACATCGACCGGCTGATTGATGGAGAGCTCATTTTTGAGCTGACCATATCAGGGGACACCTTCCGCAGCCAGACTTACCGGACGCTTGTGCTGTCGGTTTATACGGAGGGCGCGGCACTGGATGTGACCCAGACCGGCGTGCTGCTCGGCAGCCTCGGCGAGAAATCAACCGTGGAGCCGGAGGAGGAAATTTCCTTTGAAAATACAGAAGCACTGCCGGACGGCTGGACCTTCTCCCGTGACGCAACGAAGGCAACCTTAAGCGGCTCCTTTATCACAGAAACCGCTGCGGCTGACCTGGCTGATGGCTACCTGGTGCTGAAAAATGATGACGAGACGAAGGTCTACAGCCTGACCCAGACCACCACCGAGAGTGACGGCACCACCACTGTGGCTGTTAAAGGATGGGTATCTCCGGACGGTCTGGAAGGCAGTACCTGGGAGATTTATCTGGTGCTGGACGGCGTGACGTATGAAAGCGGCTACTCAGTGGAATTCTGAGTCCTTTAAAGCGGCTATTCCATGGATCTCTGAGTCTTTTTTATGCAAACTTTGTTTCGTGAATCATTACGGCCGGCTCGAATGCGAGGGGGCATTTGCAGAGCGGCCATTTGCGCTCCTTCATTGCGTATGCCCCATTTCAATTGTCGGAAAAAGGAGGTTCCTATGAAAAATATAAAATATCCATCATACATGGTTCTTAAAAATAATGCATTTTCCTCTGTCAGGCAATTGCTCCTGACTGCGATAACTGCACTGTTCCTGGCAGCGGCAAGTATTCTTATCCTGCTGCCGGCAAGCTTCTCTTTCGCTGAGGACTCGGCAGAGGTCTATGATGTAGCCGGATGGCAGATCGCTCTGGAGGACGCCACCCGTTCCGCCACGCTAAGCGCAGTCAGCGTGGAGCTCGGCTACACCAGTGTCGAAACCACAGATATCGAGCAGACGGCCTCGGACGGCTGCGAATACTGCATGCTGAAGCTTTCTTTCGTTAAAAACGGGAGTACAGAATCCATCGAATGGGAGAAACTGTTCCTGACAGACGGAGATGGAAACAGTTACACGCGAATTGACGACAGCTTTATCACCGAATTCGGAATGTCCCGTCTGCCCGGGACCGCACTAAACTTCGGAAGCTACGAGGGATGGATCTGCTTTGAGATTCCGGAAGAAGCCTCCGACCTGACCCTTGTCTACGCATTTGAGTCCGAAGAGCTTTCCATCTCCGTGAATATCGCGGAGGATGCATCCAACTCCGAAGATGCTTCAGGCGAAGATAATGCGGAAGCATCCGACGGCGCGGACACTGAAACGGACGCGGAGACAGATGCGGCAGCCCAGGCAGATGCGGAAGCAGGCGAGCAGACCGATGCATCCGCAGAAGAAACAGATTCCGCCGGACAGACCGAAACCTCCGCTGTGGATACAGATTCTGCCGATGCAGCCGAAGCTTCCGCTGTAGATACAGATTCTGCCGATGCGGCCGAAGCTTCCGCTGCGGAAACCGATTCCGCTGAGACGGCCGAAGCTTCTGTTGCGGAAACGGAATCCGCTGAAACCGCAGAAGCTTCCGCTGCCGAATCAGAATCAACCACCGAAGCGGAAACAGAGGCCGAAACGGAGCCGCAGCTGGTCGCAACCGAGACCCTTTACGAGGTAGACGGCCGATCCTGGACCGTTGTAACCTCCGAGGAGATCGCAATCGCAGCAGATCTGAATACAGAACTCTCCATGCCCGAGCAGACGCAGGCGATCTCAGACGAGATCGTGGCCAGTGTAGAAGAAAACGGATACACCTTTGACAATCCCCTGCTCATCCAGAATCCCTACCAGAACGCGCCTCTTACCGCCATCCTGGCCTTTGAGACGTCAGAGGAATATGCCGTCCGCGTGACTGTGAAGGGCAAAACAGAAGATATGGACATCACCGATACCATTGACGCCGCGACCCTCCACATCGTCCCGATCCTCGAACTTTATGCCGCATATGACAACGAGGTTGTGGTTGATCTTTTAAACGAAGACGGAACCGTGCTGGACACCCAGACCATCACCATCACAACAGACAGTCTGCCCAAGGTTCTGCGGACTGCGGTTATGACCGAAAGCTATACCACCAGCTCCGCGATGGGGCTGATGCTGGTCTCCGGACTTTCCTCCAAATATGCCTTCGCCTTCGACGAGATGGGTGATATCCGCTGGTACAGCTCCGTAAAATGGGAATACTATGGCGTCTTTCCTCTGGAAAATGGTCATTTTCTGATCGAAGCGCCAAATGTCCTCTATCCGAACGCAAGCATGCCGAATTCTCCGGAATTCTGGGAAATGGACTACCTGGGGCGTGTATACAACGTATATTACTTCCCGAACGGCGTCCATCACGACATCCAGGAGATGACCCCGGACGGCAATTTCCTGATTCTGACAAACTCCAACGACGGCTACGAGCAGAATATGATCCAGGAAATCGACCGCGAAACCGGCGAGGCCGTGAAATCCCTCAATCTGAACGAGCTCTTCGAAGGTCTCTCCTACATCGACCGGGACGACTGGTGCCACACCAACACGGTATCCTATGATGAAGAAACCGACTCGATTCTGATCAGCTGCCGGAATTTGCACTCTGTCATCCGCATCAGCTGGTCTACGGATGAGATTCTCTGGATTCTGGCTGACCCAACGGTGTGGGAAGGCACCGGCTACGAGGGCAAAGTGCTCACGGCCACAGAAGAATTCCAGTGGCATTACCAGCAGCATACCGCCTACGCGCTCGAGGAGGACCTGGACGGCAATCCGGATACCGTAGAAATCATGCTTTTTGACAATCACAGCGACGCCTATCGGTCCGTATCGACCTTTGACGACGCCGACGCATCCTATGTGAAAATCTATTCGGTGGACGCAGAAGCCATGACCGTGACGCAGCTGAAAAATTACGAGACGACCTACTCCTCCATTACCTCCGATGCCTTTTATCTGAGCGAGGCGGGGCGGGTGTTCTCCGTAAACGCGCACCTGCCGTCCTCCTCCGACTACCGCGGAAAGGTCTATGAGATCGACTACGAGTCAGGGGAAATCCTGAATATCTGGAATATCAAAAAGAGGTTTTATCGTGGATATTCCATTTCCCTCTCCATGAATGACTGTGCGGGCACCTACACGCTTTCTGACAATTATATCAAAGGCACTCTTCGCATCCCCGTGGAAATAGACTATACCGCCGAAACCACGGCAGACGAAACCATATCCGAAGATCTGGTCAGTGTCACCCTCTGCGGCAGCATCCTGTATGTGCAGAGCCGGGACCATCTGTATACGCAGATTCTGTTTTACGGAACAGAGCATACCTACGTGTACGATATCACGGACATCACACTGGCCTCCATCGAAGCCAATGATTATTCTTATGAGTTACCGATTCCGCTCAGTGAAATGGCCGCTGATACCTACTCGATCCAGATCATGTATGATAATCAGCTGTATGATATCAGTGGGTCGTTTACGATCTCCTGAGTAACATATGCAGGTTTTCTGCCACATCAGGAAAATCAGCAGGCAGCGCACAGGTTCATGATAAACAACAGGCAGTTACGCGAAACACCCAGAAATGTTCTCATACGACTGCTCCTTCATAAGCCCGGGGGGGAGAACTCCCGGGCTTTATATGTACACTTTTTTTCTGCTTTATCCTGGAAGCTGTTTTTTTATCAAGCCAGAAAAATCTGTGATTCCCGATACACTTATTTCATCCATTTCCTATGTCCTTCCATATCATTTCCGAACTAACAAATTTATTGACAGAATCCGTCAATCCGAATATACTATGTTCTGTATTTTTGTAAACTTTATGTAAAACAAAAGACACCGCAGCTTTTATGAGGAGGTTTTTATGTTTCAGTTTCTCTACATCTTCGGTCCAGCCGCCATTACCTTTCTTGCCGTAAGAAAGCTTTCAGAAAAGCCCGCTCCGGATCTGGTCACGGGCATCGCCGAATTCATTGCCTATGCCGTCCTTGACGCCGCTCTGACCACGCTCCTGCTCTATCCCTTCGGCCGGGTTGAGCTGGTCTTTAACAGTCAGGGTATCCGCGATATCCGCTATGGCATCACCGCGTTTTTCCTTTCTCTGATTCTGGCCGTCATTGTCGGTATCGCCATCACAGCTATCGACAAGCGGACAGAGATCCAGCTGCAGATCACGAAGGTTGACGCCGGGCAAAGCGATGAAAAAGAAAGTGTTGCAAAGAAAAACATTGCAAAAGTAAATCCTGCAGAAAATTCAAAAGAAGACACGTAACTGTTCAGTACCTTCACAGTTACGAGGAAAAGCCCATTTAAAATCGCTGCGCGATGGAGCTTTCCCCCACATGCTATATGTTTTCATACGGTCTTCGCAGCAAGTGCGAAGACCTGTTCTGAACAGTTACGAAGACACTATGTAAAATAGAGAAAGCGAAATTATAATAATGGAAACACAACAGACAAAAACAAAATCAGCGAAAAGGAAATGGCCTGGCAGGATCCTGCATTTTCTGGTTTATATCTTTATTCTGCTTGTCCTTCTGCTCTATTTCAGCGTCCAGTGGGGCATTGCGAATTATGGAAATATCGGCATGGATGAAATTGTCTTCACTCTCAGCATGTCGCTCGAGGGAACCTCGCAGACATTTATAAACAGCTATCTGCGGTCCGCTCTCCTGCCAACAGTAGTTCTGTTTGTTCTTTTTTTCTGGTCTTTCATGTTTCCGACCGGTATCTCTACCGGCTTGTAATCCGCACACCTAAAAAAACAAGGACACTCCAGATCTTCCCTTTACGCTTCCATGCCGGTTTCTGGTCCATATGTGCTCTGGCAGGTCTTGTCGCGGTAGCGGCAATTGCAGATAATGCTTTCAGTCTTTACTCCTTTGTGAAAAACCAGTTTGACAGCTCCACATTTATCGCAGAAGTCTACGTTGATCCCAACAGTGTAGAACTGACATTTCCCGAAGAAAAGCGCAACCTGATCTGGATCTATGTGGAATCCGCCGAATCCTCCGCACAGGACACCGAGTCCGGTGGTCTCTTCGACGTCAATTACATACCTGAAATGACAGAGCTCGCGGAGACATATGTCAGCTTTTCACAATCAGAGCTGATCGAAGGTGCCTCGGTCGCACCGGCCAGCGGCTGGACAGTCGCCGGCCTGGTCGCCCAGACAGTCGGGCTTCCGCTGAAGCTGTACGGATATTCCGCCAAAAGCATAGATAACACTATGAAAAACTACGATTATTTCCTTCCGGGCGCAACTACACTGGGAGACATTCTCGAGGCAAACGGCTATAAAAATTATTTCATGTGCGGATCAGATTTTGACTTCGGCGGACGCAGAAATTACTTTACGCAGCATGGCAACTATGACATCTACGACTATGACCGGGCCATTGAGGACGGAAAGATTGATTCCGACTACTATGTATGGTGGGGATTCGAAGATGAAAAGCTCTATGAATTTGCCAAAGAAAAGCTCCTTGAAATAGCCGATGAAGACGAACCGTTTAACTTTTCCATGCTTACCGTGGATACCCACCATCAGAACGGCTATGTCTGCGATCTCTGTGAAGATACCTATGATGATCAGTATGCCAACGTGTGGGCCTGTGCCTCCAGCCAGTTATATGATTTTGTATCCTGGATCCAGGAGCAGGATTTTTATGAGAATACGACCATTATCATCACCGGAGACCACTGCAGCATGGATTCTGATTTTTACGGAGAATATACCTACGACAAACACAACGGCGAGACCGTCCGTAAAGTCTACAACGCATTCATCAACGTGGATCCTTCCGTTGCAGATACTGACGCGCAAAAGAACCGTAAATTCACAACACAGGATTTCTTCCCAACCGCGCTGGCCAGTCTCGGCGTTGCAATTGAAGGCGACCGGCTCGCGCTTGGCACGAATCTTTTCTCTGGCACACCAACGCTGTCAGAGGAATATGGATATGAATATTTATATACAGAGTTAAACAAAAAATCCGTTTTTTATAATCAAAAGCTCCTTTATCCTTCCTCAGAAAACACGGACGAATCATAGAGCAACCGGCCTGGCTTTTACATGTAATAATACAGCGAAAATCGCTGCAGGGGGTACTATAACAATGAAAATCCCTTCTGAATGTAACAGGCCAAAAAGTATCAAACAAAAATAACTGTTGCGATTTACTACAAAATTAAGCAGGGACATTACAACCGATGAAACAGACGGCTCGACAGAAATCTATCTTACACTTTCTTGCATACTTGTTTATCTTTCTGGTTATCTTTCTGTATTTTGCTTTCCGATGGGGCAAGGCAAATTATGGAAATATCGGCATGGACGAAATCGTCTTCACATTGAGCATGTCTCTTGAAGGCACCTCTGAGGACCTGATTACCAGTTACCTGTCAAGTGGTCTTGTCCCCGCCGTGGTTCTGTTTGCCGCTATCTGGCTGGCTTTCCATATCCCGTCCAGATACCTGTACAGCATTGTTATACGGACAAAGAAAAAAAGCGGAACAGTTTTTTCTGCTTCGTTTTCATGCCGGTGTCGGCTCTGCATGTGCTCTGGCCGGTCTGGTGGTTACTGCCATACTTGCAAACCAGACCTTCGGTCTGTATTCTTTTATTTCCAGCCAGATCCGCTCCTCCTCTTTCATTGCTGATAACTATGTGGAGCCAGGCAGTGTCTCCATCAAATTCCCTGATGAGAAGCGCAATCTGATCTGGATTTATATGGAATCCGCGGAGACGTCCACACAAGACACCGCAAGCGGCGGACTTATGGAAGAAAACTACATATCGGAGATGGCGGAACTCGCACAGAGCTATATCAGCGTTTCCCAGTCTGACTTGATAGAAGGTGCTTCTGTCGCGCCAGCCTGCGGTTGGACGATCGCGGGACTGGTCGCACAATCGGCCGGACTTCCTCTAAAGCTGTATGCTTATGCGCAGTCAGGAGCGGAGGAATATGGCTATGATTATATGTTCGAAGAGCTAAACAAAAAGTCCACATTTTACAACCAGAAGCTGCTGTATCCTTCCTCTGAAAATACAGGTGAAAGCGAGTAAGAGCAGGAGCCGTCTGCCTCTGCTGCCATGCCCTTTGGAGCCCGCCACGGTGTGCGGCAAACATGACAGGATACTATTCCAATTGGTGGAATGCAGTTGCGAAAAGGAATCATATAATAAAAATGATTAATTAACAGTTCCTGAGACCGTCTTCTTTTTTCCTTCCCATTCCACCGCCTAAGTGCATCCACAGGTAAAGCAGTACAGCGGCAAAAAATATACCGCCGTTGATCAGCAATCCCACCTTTTTCGAACACCACATAGACTGATACTGCCTGTATACACGAAGATATAAGTCGTTGTTTCGGGTCTCCCCGTTTACACGATAACTCCGCATATTTTAGGACTAATTTCGTAGCCTGACCATCGGAT
>JAJQBS010000067.1 GCA_021203145.1 Lachnospiraceae bacterium
CATCATAATGATTAACCGTACCAAAAGCTCCTACTCTGCTGTATCCTTCTTTTTTCCTCATAGTGATTCTCCTTTCATTTTTCATGTCGACATCCGTTTCATGCTTCGATTCTTTCTGCAGAACGGAAGTAATAAACTGCCGACCATCGACCATTATCCAGCATCATTTTTACAGGCATCAAAATATTCGCATACCAGACAGCATTTGCTGCAATGCCTGTCGCCTCGCAATGTTTTCCGAAGCCAATAAAAGAACCGCAATGGTACCACCTCTCTTACTTTTTTATCATAAACCTATTATAAAAAATTTCGAGTCCAAAAAACAGGATTTGCAAAAGAACATACATCCTTGTTTTGCAATTTCATAGTATGTATCAGCAATAAACCATTCTCTCGTGACCGCGTTGCAATCTTTCATCCTGCTGTTTTAATCTTAAAATGGGTAAACTACCCTTCCCACCGCGCGCATCAAGGCTGTTCCAACCGGTGCCAGAACCAGCGTACAGCATAATACAATTCCAAGCATCCCCAGCATCAGTGCCAGCGGCAGCCCGATGCAAAATACATAACAGAGTTTCAGCATCACCCATGTAAACTTGAAGAATAACCACAGCATCAGGAACAAAAACATAATAATAAATATTGACATATCTCCCATTCCTTTCTCATTTGGCGGCACCGGTTCTTTTTGTATAAAAAAAGACCTTTGCCACAATTTACGTTGTCGCAAAAGTCTTGTTTTTAATTCATCCCGTGCAGATCAGCTCATCTGCATGATAGTCGGTACGAAAGCCTGTCGGCCAACTACTCCCTCTTGTTGAAAAGGATTATACAACTTTGTTAATAATTTGTCAATATGTATTTTGAAATTTTATTTTCCATATCCAGCAGCTCCATATCCAGCATTTCGTTATATCTGGGCACAAAAAGCCTTCCTTGAAAAACGGACTTCGGATCAGGAATAATCCGCTTATGCTACCTGTGCGCAGGAGCGACACCTGGCAAGAATACTGCAAAACACGAATCACAAATCACAAAAAATAAAAGCATGCAGCCAACTCGGCCATCTGCTTTTATTCCAATAACTCATCATATGTTGTATCAAGTGCCTCTTTGATCGCTCTCAGCTGCGATGCTTTTATATGTTGAACGCCGCGCTCTATCTTGACCAGTGCTTCGCGCGTCATCGGTTCCCCTAAAAGATTGACCTGCCGCACCAGCTCTGTCTGACCAATTCCGCGCTGTTTCCGTATCCTGCGGATGTTCGCACCGACAGATACGTTTTGCTTTATTTTCTGTTCCATAAGCGGCTCCCTGCTTTTGGACTCGAATTCGTGACTGCGAAGCCGGGAAAATCGATATGATCGTTACAAAAAGCGTCTCCCGGTTTGCCCGGAATATTGTGGACTGTATCAAGATTGAGCGGGACCTGAAAAAGATGAACCCTGCCGTCGGTGTGTTTTTTGAAACCGAAAATATATTCACGCTTGATGAGGACTGCGAAGTCATGCTCTCCATCATGGCAATGATGGCGCAGGAGGAAAGCCATACCAAAAGTGAAATCATGAACGCTTCCATTGAGATGCGTTTTCGGCGCGGCATATTCCTGACGCCATCGCTCCTCGGCTATGACCAGGATGAAAACTGTGACCTTGTCATCAATGAGGATGAAGCCAAAATCGTCCGGCTGATTTTCTATATGTACCTTGACGGATATACCTGTCAGGAGATTGCCGATACCATTACTGAATTCGGCCAGAGTACAAAAAGAGGGAACACTGTGTGGTCTCCCGGCTCGATACTGCAGATATTGCAAAATGAGCGGCACTGCGGCGACATCCTCGCCCGCAAAACGTGGACTCCGAGTTATCTCGACCATAAATCCAGAAAGAACAACAAGGACCGAAACCAATACCGGAAAAGGAATGACCATGATGCCATTATAAGCAGGGATGACTTCATCGCCGTCCAGCGCCTTATCAGCAACGCCAAATATGGGAACAAAGGGTTCCTGCCGGAGCTGCGTGTCGTACAGGAGGGAGTACTGAAAGGGTATGTCACCATCAATCCTCGCTGGGCGGGATTTAAGATGGAAGATTATTATGAAGCCTGTGACAGCGTGGGCACGACAGAAAGCCAGATTTCCACGCAGTCATCTGACGTAGAAGCACAATCCGGCGATTTTGACCTGAGAGGATATGAAATCGCAAGGGCGCAGTTTTTTGATACCCCGAAGCTGACGGTCACGTTTTCCGCGCACGAGATTAAATTCAGCAGCGTGGCCATCCATAAATTCACAGACTGCCAGTATATCGAGCTTCTGCTCCATCCGCGTAAACGCGTCTTTGCCGTCCGGCAGACCAATGCCGATAACCGGAACCATATGCAGTGGGCCAGAGTCCATAACGGTGTCCTGATACCGCGGGAAATCAGCGGGGCTGCTTTTCTCCCGACACTATACAAACTGCTCGGCTGGGATGAGAATCGCAAGTACCGCATGGTCGGCCGGCTCTGCGGAAAAGATACCGGGGCAATCCTGCTTTTTGACCTTGGAGATGTTGAAACCCTTATCCCGAGCGATGCGGTTGCAGCCGACAACACGGATTCCGGCATGACGCCTGTCATGGGCAGTCCAAAGGAAGTACTCGCCTACCCCGAAACGTGGGCGGACACGTTCGGCAACAACTACTATGTCCAGGCGCAGGCAGATGAATTTGCTAGGCTCGCGGACGGGGAAAGCTGGAACCCAAATGCGGAGGGCAAGCCGTATAAGGAATCTGACTTAAATCCAACCGGCACAGAAGAAAGGCGGGGAAACATTGCGTCCCTGTTAAATCACATGAAGCGGGAGGCAGATCATGGCAGCTGACAACAACAAAGAAATGGAAATCATAGACGAGACGGTACCCCTTGACGGATACGAGGTAGTGCGCGGGGAGTTCTTCGCCCATCTGTACGAGCCGTCCTTCACTTTCAACAATAACAAAATATCCGTAAACACCGCCTGTATACGGAAACTGCCCGATACGGAGTATGTGCAGATTCTCGTCAACCCCACGGAGAAGAAACTGGCCGTCCGCCCCTGCTCGGAATCAGACAAGGATTCTTTCCGGTGGTGTACCGCAAGCGCAAAAAAACGTTCTCCCAAACAGGTGACCTGCAGGGTGTTCTTTGCGAAAATCATATCCCTCATGGACTGGAATATGGGATACAGATATAAACTCGTGGGTAAGCTCATACGTTCCGGCGGGGAACTGCTCTTTATCTTCGACCTCAAAACGCCGGAGATATTCGTGCGGACAATAAAGGAGGACGGCACGGAAAAATCGTCACGCACCCCGACCTATCCGGCGGAGTGGGAGCACCAATTCGGGGTTCCCGTGGCGGAACACCAGAAAGCCCTGCAGGTGAACATTTTTGACGGATATGCCGTTTTCAGCATCCAGGACAAGAAAACAAAATCCAAAGAAAGCGAGGGTACAGAACATGAGCAACCAGACATCTTTCCAACCGAGCCTGTGCATTGACCTGAAAAAGAACCGCATACGGATACACCGGCGCACCCTCCAGCTTATCGGGAACCCGGAATACATTCAGCTGCTGGTCAATCCATCCGACAGCAAAATCGCCATCCGGCGGAGCGGACGCGAGGATTATCTCGCCCACAAGGTACATATGGACGCCGTAGACTGCATTGAACTGTACAGCTCCATACTGATAGAAAATCTGATGACCGTGAACAACGGCCTTTCGTGGAACCGCTCCTACCGCCTGTACGGGAGCATTGACGCGCTATCTGAAATGGCATTATTTTCGATGCGGGAGCCGGTTCCGATAAACGATGACGGGGGAAAACAATGTATGAATTAAAGAATGACGAGGAATTCAGCTCACTGGTATATCCTGTCGGCAGCAGCGAATATGATGCGCTTGAAGAAAACATCTTTGATAACGGTTGCCAGGAACCCATCATCGTCTGGGAAAATATCATCATTGACGGAAGAAAACGGTACGACATCTGCCGGAAATGGGAGCTGCCTTTTCATGTCAAACGGATGGAGTTCAGCAACCGCTATGACGCTGCCGGCTGGATATGCCAAAACCAGCTCGAAAGAAGCGACCTTCCGGATATGATGCGAAAATATCTCATTGGGAAGTGTTATGAATCACGGAAAGCGTCTTTCCTCACCACTGCGGATTCTCCCGAAAAACAGCGCGGCTACCAGTACAGGATTGCCGAAGAAATAGGCAAGGAGGTCTATCTGGTCGGCGGCACAATCTATAAATACGGGATTTTCACAAGCGCCCTTGATAATATCGCTTCCAAAAATAAAAATATTGCAGAAAAAATACTCTCAGGCAGGCTCCGGATTTCGCAGACAAATATCATAGAGCTTTCGCGGCTTCCAAAGGAGGAGGTGCGGGCATTGAACAACATTTTGACAAACAGCAATATGGATCACATCAGCTACGCTGAAATGCGGCACGAGCTTGAATGGCAGCACTACAACTCTTCCTGTTTCCCATCCGCAAAAAAGAAACGCCAGAAGCCCACCGCCACCATCAAAGAGATCCCTGCTTACGATCCCGATGCGGAGATTTCCAGCCTGACACTGACCATACCGTCGTGGATAAGCTCCATCGAGCGCACCCGCTCCCTTGCTGATTTTCCAAAGACTACCGATACCGCAAGGGGAAAATTACAGCACGAGCTTTTTGCCTTGCATAAGGCCATATATACTATTCAGAAAATACTGGAGGAGGTAACCCGCAATGGATGAAGAATTATTACAATACGTCCCGGATGTGCATTTCGAGCAGATTCCCATTAAGAATCTGGTATCCAATCAGGACTACCAGCGGAACCTGTCCATAAAGCATGTGCAGAAAGCTGCTGCCCATTTCGACCTCTGCCAGGTAAATCCTGTGAAAGTCAGCCGAAGGGATGGCAGCAATTATGTATTCAACGGACAACACACCATCGAGATTATTGCCCTGGTATCAAACTCCCGTGAAACGCCCGTATGATGCATGATTTATGATAACCTGGAATACAAACACGAAGCTGATATTTTTGCCAATCAGATGAAGTATGTCAAACCGCTGCTGCCCTACGAAACATTCATGGCCCACATAGAAGCTGACAGCGACAAACATATCATTATCAAAGATCTGGTGGAATCATACAACCTTGCCATCACCCCGTCTTCTGCACCTAACGGTATATGCGCCGTGTCCACCCTCGAAAGGATCTATGACAAGTATGGTTTCCAGACTCTCGACCGCGTCCTTCGTCTCCTCATCGGCACTTGGGAGGGCGCGCCGCAGTCCTTCAGCTGCAACATGCTGAACGGCGTGGCAAGGCTTGTCAACGCCTACGGTGATGAACTAAATGAAAACATCTTCAAAGAGAAAATCGGCCAATGCTCCGTGAAGGAAATCGCCCGAAATGCAAAAGACCGCCGTCCGGGTTCCTCCGGCTATGCGGAGGCGCTCGTCCTAGCCTACAACAAAAACAGCCGCAGCCAGAGGCTTGCTTTCGACAAGCTGTACACCCATAAGATAAACAAGAACGGACAGACATCCGATGAAGAAGAAGCTCCCCAGTCTGACCTATACGAAGGCGACGGGTAAAATTTTTTAAATTTCTTATCTCACAGTGCTTTTATCATGCAGATCAATACAAATGGTTCTCATATAAGATGCTTGTGTAGCGGCATTATACTGGGAAAGGACAGCATTTTTCTTTTATTGCAGATTTCCCGTCCATTCAAGGTTTCCTGCCCTGATGATGAGACCAGGGTGTGATTTATACATTACCAAATTCAAAAGGAGGAACTCTCTATGAACGAAGCAAAAACACTGGCGGAGCGCAATCTGATCGACGATCATTTTGAAATCTATAACGCCAGAAGGACAAAACCAACCGAGGCACAAAAAGCTCTCGAACCGTATCTGAATACCATCTCCAAGGAATTCGATGAGAAGCTGTTCGAATATGTCTCCGAAACACAGAAAGAAGCATATCATGCCGGATTCGCCACCGCGATGCAGCTGGCAGCAGACTGCTATTCCAAGTGCAAAAAAATTGTCCCGTATAATCCGTAAGAATGCGCTTATCGCCCTGCCAAATTATACAGAGGAGGGGAGTTCAAGGTGTTGTTGTGTCAGAACACAAAACCACCACAGTCTGTTTACGATTTTTCCACAATCCAATCATTTTTTCTTCACACAGCTGTAGTATTCTTCTTATCAAGAAAGCTGAAACGCCCCCTCACTTCGTTCGGCGGCAAGTCGCATCGACAATAAAAAAACGCTTCGCGTTTGGTCGATGCTCAAACAGCAAGTGCTTAAAATAAATCTTTCTTTTTCATACTCGCCGGGGTCACAGGATATGACCTCGGCCCTCCTTTTTTTCGGCACATTTTTAAAGTCACACAGCTATTATTTCAAAAACTTGTTCAACTGTTCCCCGGAAGCAAACGGATAGCTGTGACTTAAGTGCTCATAAATCTTTTGTCGGCTCTCTGCGGGTTCTTCCTTATAATTTGCGCTCACCATGTCATAACCCCATAAATCTTCCGGTTTCGAATAAACACACACCGGCATTCCATATTCCCCGCCGCGCTTATTTACCTTGCGCCGAAAATCTTTAATCACCAGATATGTCTGCATCTGCAGATCCGTCAGGATCCCATTAAAATTCTTTTCTCCGCCTTTACCGAATCCGGCCTGCCTTTTCAGTTCCAAACCAATATACTCGTCCCGCTCCTCAAAGCAGTCCATAATCTTCTTACTGCGGATATTCGCCAGCTCATCGTCCCATCTGGCATCAAAATCATAACCGTCCCTACGGTAATTCGCGAAAGCCGGAAACCATTCCAGACTGATAAAAGCTGACTTTTTCCCGAAAAACTTCCCATATGCCACCTCGTGACTTCTGGCAATCAGTTCCCGCCATTCCCAAGGATCCTGCTCCGGGTCTCCTGTCCACCAGAACAGATTCGACGTATGATCTTCCACAGAAAAACCCTCTATCTCATTTTTAAACAGTGGAAGAAAGCCGATTTCATTGATCCAGCTGATCAGATCCCGCCAACTGCGAATACGCATTGGGTCGTTCCAGTCCATTCCGTACATGATCCATTCTCCATTTTCATTCGCCATGATATCCTGCTCTTTCTATTTCCCTATAGTCCGGTAAAAAACAATTCGTAAAAATCATCTTCTGCTTCCAGCATCGGAGAATTCTCACCGCCGCCGTTTGTACTTCTTTTCATCGCTGCATAGAATTCTTCGCCTGCAGTAATGACATCCATCTCATAAACGGGATATCCCAACTCCCGGCACTTTGTACAGAAAGCTGAGAGCGGATTTTCCTCTTTCCTTGTCTGCAGGAATTCTTCCCGAAGTTTCGCATCCTTTTGCGCTTCTCTTTTAATCTCGTCTAACATCTCCGCGATTTCCATAATGCACCATCCGTTTCTTCACTAAAAATGTTTCTTCACTGATAACATTTCTTTGCTGATATCGTTTTTTTGCAGGTCATCGACCGCATCAGATAATTTTCCCATGCAGGTGGTCTATCTCGTGCTGAATAATCTCTGCTGTCCTCCCAGTGAATTTCTGCCGCTGCTCTTTAAAATTGACATCCTGGTATTTGACTTCGATCTCTTTATAGCGGACGCATTTCCTGACGCCGATCAGAGACAGGCATCCCTCTTCTGCCTGGTACTGTTGAGATTTTTTGGTGATTTCGGGATTATACATTATAAGATTCATAAAACCCACATTCACGGCAATGATTGCCTTATTCACTCCGATCATGTTTGCGGCCATTCCAACGCACTCGTTCTCATGTGCCTTTAAAGTGTCGAGTAAATCCGTTGCAGTCTGGCGATCCCCCGGCATTGCCGGTTCTGCTTTTTTCGAAAGGAAAATTACATCCTTCATAATCGGTTTAATCATATCTGGCTTTCGCTCCTTCTACCAGTGTTTGCACCAATATTTGGTGCTTCGGCTTTCATCTGCCCTTCGATCCATGCCATCAGCACATCCACCACATATTTCTGCTGTTCATCTGACAGCTCTTTTCCTTTCGGAATTCTGTGCCATTTTTCCAGACAGCCTCTGCAGCAGCAGGCAGTTGCGTGTTGTGCGATAAATACCGGATGTCCTTTCATCGGCGTCTGTTTTCCATCATTTGTCGGCTCAGCCGGAGCCAGTCTCTTACTGACAAAATCGCAGGCATGGGAACGAATTTTGTCCATGCCCTTTTCCCGGACATAAGTTTTGTCGGCTGCTTTCAGAGTAAATCTGCTGCGGAAATTTGATTGTGCCAGCCGCGCAAAGAGGTTTTCAAACGGCTCTGCCTCGCTGCCCGGTCTGGTACCGTATTCTATTCTTTTTTCGGCAACCATCGGCAATCCTTCTGCGTCCTGTTTGTAAGGTTGGTTTGTGTATGGTTGACTGTTGGACGGATCCACACCGTTCCGTCTATTTACTTCTATGGCTTGATCTACGCTTTTTCCTGCGCATTCACCTGTGGTCGTCTCTGTCACTGTCTCTGTAAATTTCCGCGAATTCTTCACTGCATCTTTCCACCCATTTGCGATCCTCTCGGCAAGCTTCGTGTTTCTGGATGTTGTCGTCTCGTTCCGTGTGGCATAGGCAATTGCCTTTTTCTCACCGATTAATACGAGTATTTTTTTCGCGCGGGTCACACCAGTATACAACAGATTCCGCTGTAACATCACATAATGGCTCATGGTAAACGGCATCACGACAATCGGATATTCGGAACCCTGTGATTTATGGATGGTTGTCGCGTAGGCGAGAACCAGCTCATCTAACTCTGTCACATCATATGTAATATGCCGTCCGTCAAAGTCTACGGTCAGTTCATTCTCATCCATGTTCACATTTTCGATGATTCCGATGTCGCCATTAAACACGTCCTTGTCATAGTTATTTCTTATTTGCATTACCTTATCTTGCAGACGATACTGTGTTCCGCCGCGTTTCAGGTAAATCTTTCCCGGATTCATTGCTTCCTGCAGAACCTGATTCAGATTTGCCGCTCCGCAGGTGCCGCGCTGCATCGGTGTCAATACCTGGATATCGGAAAATGCGTTTACATGATAGTAAGAAGGCAGATTTTTCGTGCAGTATTTTACGAGCAGGTCAACAACTTCTTCATTCGTATCTTTCGCAGCAAAAAAGAAATCTGAATCCCGGCCTCCGCGCAGTTCCGGCATTTCGCCCTTGTTGATCCGATGCGCATTCATGATAATCCGGCTTCCCTGAGCCTGTCGGAAAATGCGGGTAAGGCGAACGACCGGAATACAGCCAGACGCAATGATATCCTTCAGAACATTTCCTGCTCCCACGCTCGGCAGCTGATCTGTATCCCCGACCAATATCAGCGTCATTTCTTCCGGAAGTGCTTTCAGCAGATTGTACATGAGCATCACATCGATCATCGAGCACTCATCCAGAATCAGGACATCGCCTTCCAACGGATGCTCTTCGTTCTTCTGGTAGCCTTCCGGCGGCTTGTATTCCAGAAGACGGTGAATCGTTTTTGCCTCCATGCAGGTTGCTTCTGACATCCGCTTTGCCGCGCGGCCGGTCGGAGCCGCAAGAATGATCCGGCACCGCGTTTTGCGGTAAGCCGAAATAATACCGTTCATCGTCGTGGTCTTTCCGGTTCCGGGTCCGCCGGTCAAGACCATTACCTTAGAATCGATAGCCTGGCGGATTGCCTGCAGCTGGACTTCGTCATAATGAATTTGGGAATCCCTCTCGATCTCCTGCATTACTTTTTCTGTATCCATCACCATGCGTCGGTCACCCTGCATCAGCCGGATCAGGCGTTTCGCGCAGCCGGTCTCAGAAAAGTAAAATGGCGGTAGATAAATTGCATCTTCATCTTTAATGACATCCGAAGTGCGGAGCATCTCATCAAGTGTCATTTCCAGTTCCGGAGCTTCCACATCAAGAAGCTTCACTGCCGCTTCGATCAGTTGCTCCCGAACCGCATAGCAATGCCCGCTCTCCGATAATTTATTGAGCGTATACATCAGGCCGCTACGCAGCCGGATAAAACGATTCTTTTCAATGCCCAGCTTCGATGCAATCGTATCCGCCGTTTTGAATCCAATTCCCCATATATCATCCGCCAGCTTGTACGGATTTTCTTCCACAATCTTGATACTCTCGTTTCCATAAGTACGGTAAATCTTCGCGGCATGGGAGGTACTGACATCATTGCTCTGCAGGAACAGCATAATGTTCTTGATCTCTTTCTGCTCCTGCCAGCTTTTTTTGACCTGATTCACACGCTTCTGTCCGATACCCACTACTTCAATCAGCCGGTCCGGTTCGGTCTCGATAATCTCCAGCGTATCCTTGCCGAACTGCTGAACAATCCGCTTCGCAAACTTCGGACCGACACCCTTAATCAAACCGCTGCCCAGATATTTCTCGATTCCGTAGGTCGTGGCCGGCAGCGTCTCCTCCCACTTCTCAGCAGAGAACTGCCGACCGTACTTGCCGTCGATCCTCCACTGTCCCTGCATCGTGAGTACCGAGCCGACATGGACATCTGGCATATTTCCAACCACCGTCACCAGATCACTGTAGCCCTTTGCACGGCACTTGATTACAGAAAAGCCGTTTTCCGCATTCTGATATGTAATTCTCTCAACCACACAGCGAAGATTATCCATCGTTTGCTCTGACCGTCCGTTCGTTTTGAAAGTGCATGAAAATCATGCAGAGACTTACCTGTCCTGCGGCAGGAATCAACCGTTTTTGCATCGTAAATCGGGGATATCTTAGCACAAAATAAAGGGTACTACAACAAGGATTCGAAGATTAACGGCGTGCTGCAGGTTGCAAAGCAGCGTTCTGCGGAATAGAGCTTTATAGACAGGCGTTCTGATTTTTTATTATTCAGACATATTTCGGTCATATTTACGTGATAGAAAGAGTGCAGGTGTTGGAAGCTTTACAACATCTTTTCATAACTCACGCCTGGCAGCCCCACACGCTGCCAGGCACTCCCTCAGTTTTCGTGATTATAATTCCAATAATTTTCAATATAATCTTTCCCTACAAATGTGCTTCGTGATCAAAGAAGCACTTTTAATTTATCCTTCAGCAATTTTCGCCAGTTCGTATGATAAGCAATCACATATAAGACAAGACTTACTGCCGCGCCGCATACCACATCTATGACCGAATGCTGTTTCACGAACAGCGTTGAAATGCTGATCAGGATCATCAACAGTATAATTGCAGCTTTACGCCATTTGTGCTCCTTAAACAGATTTGATTTCGCAGTCACCAGCGCAATGGAAACGGACGAGGACACGTGGATCGACGGACATACATTGACCGCTGCATCCACGCCGCGCACCAGATTCACCAGCACACAGAAAATATTTCTGTTTGGCACTTCCTCCCGGAGGTTTAATCCATTGGGAAACAGCACATAGCAGATCAGGCAGAACGTAATCCCATTGAACATGATAAACCAAAGCTGTTGAAAATCCCTTTTATCGCGCAGCATATACCATACAAGCGACAGGAAGAAGGCCGGATACCACGCAAAATAAAATATAACAAAATACTCGCAGAACGGAATCTGGTCGTCCAGTGCGCAGTGCAGAATGTATTTTGGCTCCATCGTAAAATCAAGTACGAAGAACGCCACCAGATAGAAAACCAGATACAGCATGGCATAGCTGTATTTATGTCCTGCAACCCATTCCTTCAGAATTTCGGTTTTTCCCTTTTTCATCAATCAGCATCCACCTTGTCAAATTTCTGCCAGAACCGCAGCAGTTCTTCTTCATAGCGTTCCGGCTCTACCAGATGACTCTGGCAGTGTCCGGCACCCGGTACGACAAGCAGCCGTTTGGGAGCGGCGCAGGTCTTGTAATTCTCATAAGTCATTTCAATCGGCACAAAGGTATCATCTGTCCCATGGATAAACAGCACCGGCGTTTTGCAGTCCTGCATTGCCTGCACACTGGAATATTCGTCCGAAGAGAAACCAATCCGCTCCATAACAAGCTTATCCACGTACTTCTCCATCAGCTTATAATGATAATGAAGGTTGTTCTCCGCTACATACTTCCATTCATCATGCGGCGAGGTATAGCCCGAATCAGCAATCACTCCATGAACGTTTTCCGGAAGATTCTCCCCGGCTGTCATTAATACCGTTGCCGCACCCATGGATCGTCCGAAAAGATAAATCGGAAAAGCGGAAAAATTCTGCTCATTTACCCAGTCAATCCATTCCAGTAAATCATAGCGTTCCAGCAAGCCAAATCCTATATACTCGCCGTCACTTGCTCCATGCGCACGCTGCTCGATATAGAGGACATTACATCCATTCTCATACAGAAAGTCCGCAATCAGGCCAAACTCTCTCGCCCAGGAAGATCTCCACCCATGAACCGCGATAACCGTTCTTTTGGGATTTTCCACCAGATGAAGATGCCCGGTCAGACGGATACCGTCATGAGCGGTGATTTCAACCGTTTTATAATCTCTGTTCCGTAAACGCTCTGCCGCCGTATTCTTCCGGTTCTCTAGCTCCTGATCTTTAGCGGAACCCGATACTTCCTGTTTGGACTGATTTGTTGTTTCCGGAGGTTTCCTGTTCATCGCCATGTCAGCAAGATTTTTTGATGTATTATGCACGGCTCTCACAGCCGCTGTGCCTGTTGCTGCTCCAAGAGCAGCGGCGATAAACCTTTTTGTTCCTTTTTTCATTATCTGCCATCTTCTTTCAGAATCATCATAGAATCCATACTTAATCTATTGTGTCCCAACTCTTTGCATGATGCAATCCTACCACAAATTTTCCAGTTCTTCTACAGACAAATAAAGGGCAATGTGCTATGTCATAAGGTGTCGGCTTTGCCGACGGATCTACGCTTCGCTCCGGTCGGCACTTAACGTGTGCCACTGGCACTCAGTGCCCTTATGACTCCAGCCACTTGGCTCGTTGCTTCGCGGGAATAATCAGTCACGCAAAATATCTGCATCGCAGCAAGTATCCGTCATTGTCACGATTCGACGATAATGGTATGTTTTTGACAAATATGGGAGGGGAACTTAATATGCAGCCAGATAAGCAGAAAAAATCTCTGCAGAAAATAGAGAAGTTTAACGATCAGGAATCTGATAAAGAAACAGAAATAATAGAAGAATCCGTCCTCCTGCTTTCGGAAGATGACGACGATCTGCCTCAGGATAAAAGCAGTGAGGAACTGCTGGACGATGCTGAAATTCTGAAGGGAGTCAGCACAGAAGACCCTGTGCGTATGTACCTGAAGGAGATCGGCTCTTTTGCCTTGCTTTCTCCGGATGAGGAGATTGATCTAGCAAAAAGAATCGCTGACGGAGATGATAGAGCAAAAGAAAGACTGATCAACGCGAACCTGCGCCTTGTGGTCAGCATCGCAAAGAAATTCACCAACTATGGCCTTGCTTTCCTTGACCTTATCCAGGAGGGCAACATCGGCCTGATGAAAGCTATTGAAAAATATAATTACACATTGGGCTACAAATTCAGTACTTATGCGACATGGTGGATTCGTCAGGCAATCACGCGCAGCATTGCCGATAACGGCTGCACCATCCGTGTTCCGGTGCATATGCACGAGCAAATCAACCGCGTACTGAAAGCCAAAAAGTCCCTGGCTATAGAGCTTGGTCATGATCCTTCCTCTGCAGAGCTGGCGCGGCATCTAGGTATGTCAATCCCTCACGTAGAACAAATTTGGGCGACAGCAAACGAAACCGTTTCTCTGGATACTCCTGTGGGCGAAGACGACGGCGCGGAGCTGGGGGACTTTGTGGAAGACCAACGCTCCCTCTCTCCAGAAGAATCTGCTGTATATACCATGCTGCAGCAGGAAATGAGCAAAGTGCTGGATACGCTGCCGGACCGGGAACGGTGATGTCCTCCGCCTCCGGTTTGGGTTTGTTGATGGACGCATATGGACACTGGAGGAAATAGGCGAACAGTACCATGTCACGAGGGAGCGCATCCGGCAAATCGAAGCAAAGGCGCCGCGGAAACTGCGGCTTCCTTCGCGGCGGTCACAGCTTGTGGATTTCCTGTGAGTCTGAAAAAAATTTCATTTGGTACTTTGACTTTTTCTGCAAAAAAATGATATGATTTCATCATATTCAAGTACACATTTTACAGTTTTCCTTGTAATTTTGATACTTGTATATCTCTATTCGGGCTTTTGTCGTAATAGGTAGACAGGCTTTTGCCAGACAAGGAGGTGTGCAGGAATGAAAAGAGTGAAAGCGGCCTGTATCTGTCAGACACTGCATTTTATGCTCAAAGAAGATTTGGGACATGATTATGCTGTAAAGATGGTTCAGGAGGAAGTAGCACAGTATAAGCGGACGCTTGAAAGGAATCGTACACAATATAAAATTGTAGATGAATCTGAACAGCCGGATGGCTCCATCATGGTCAAGGTTATCAAGCAGTATAATAACAGTCCTGTAGGCGATTATCTCGACTGATTCTAACAAAAACAGTCCGCAGCCGCCGAAAATACTGGATTTTCGACAGCTGTGGGCTGTGTACACTCATAATGTCTGTTCTCTTTTCTCCCGCTCTTACTATTTTGTTCACCATCAAGAACTATTTATTATGACTTGCATACGCCATTGTTATCCAAAAACCAAACGTCCAAGACTCTTCACTCCACTAGCCACCTTACTTCCCACCTTTTTCAGAGTATTTACTGCAGCTTTCCCTACATTCTTTGCAACACTAGCCACTTTCTTCCCAGCAGAATAAATCTTCTCACCTACCTTAGAGCCACAGAAATAGCCCACCATGCCGCCAACAAATCCTGTCACCACAGCTATCGGAATCCCTACTACCGGAATCAATGCGGCCAGAGAAGCGCCAAGAGCCGCGCCTTTTACCATGCCCCACAAGCCGCAGGTCATGGAGACTGTCACTCTCCCCATCTGATCCAGTCCCTTTGTCGGAGAGATTTCACCAGACGCAATTTTCATCAATATTTTCACATTTTCAATTCCCACACAGGCAATATTGGCAATCACTCCGGCAGGCGTCGCTTTTGGAATAAAGCGGATGATTCCCTTGCGAATTGCCACCTGCAATGTTCCTGCTGTCACGGTTTTAAGTGAAGTGTCTGCTCCGGTCGTAATGGCAATCTCAACCAGCTCATCAGAATCCACAGATTCACCCCGCATCAGCTTTGCAGCTACGTTTAGGCCAGTCGAGACAGCAGCGGCCTGCAGTGCCATTACACCAGCATTCTTTCCGATAGACATGGCCAGGTCTCTGGTCTGATAATGACTGTAATCCAATTCTGGCAGAACGCCTTCTTCCTGTGCCGTCTCCTGAAGCTGTTTCAAATCACTTTTTGTAAAACTTTTCCCTTTTGCCCCGGCAATTTCAATGTGATCAGTAATCGTTTTCTGGGAGCCTTTGCTTTTAAAATACTCCTGTACTTCGCTCAGTTGTTCAGATGGAACGATAATGCGCTGATTGGCATAATCGCCGCCTTCAATCAAGGCTATGGTCGCCTTCGCATCCTTGCCAAATTTCAGCTGGTAATTCTGGTATCTGCCGGTATCCAGATTCCATGCCCTTACATCGACCGAATTAGCCGCATGAGAATTCAGCACATCCACACGAATGTTTTGTCCCCGCGCAAAGCCACTTAATTCCGTGGTTTTGGCAACCATCTGTTCCGCCAGAAGTCCGTCCAGATTTGGGTTTTGATTGACGCGCACATGGCCATCTGCCGTCACTGTCAATGCATCCCTTAATTCCATATTTTTTGTATAAAGGACATCATCCAGTGCCTGCAGACGCGCACCATACTCCTGTACTGCCATTCCAACGGAAGCATCCTGAATCCGGTCTGCCAGCCAACTCTCTTTCGACACTCCTTGCTCAGATGCTTTGTTAACAGATGTAAGATTTTCATCAAATGTATGAATTGCCTCTACAATTTCTTCCGAATCCATCTGAGCTTCTTCCTCAGTTATATCCGGAATTTCACGATGAAACATCTTTGCAAGCCATTCCTGATCCGAAACTGACGGTTCTTTCTCCTTATAGGATTGCAGATTCCTTTTAAACAGTTCCTTTAAGGTATACGCTTCCTTTTCTGTAATATACTCCGCATCTCCACCGCCCTTTTCGGCTTCTGCGGATTCACATTCTGCTGCCGTTTTTATACTCTCCGGGTTTTCTTTGATTTCCGATTTGTTTATATCCATACCTGCTACCTCACTTCGATGCATTCTTAAAGTTCCCTGTTTCATAGATTTTGGCAAGACGGTCCAGATCCTCTTTCATGATTTCCGAAAGTGAATGTGTATTCCGAATTGCAGTCAGAACATCCTGTGTCTGAATTCGATCTTTGTCATCCGCAAACGCGCTTTCAATTGCATCCTTTATCACACCTTCGATATCCGCTCCGCTGAAGCCTTCTGTCTTTGCCGCAAGTTCGTTAAGATCAATCGCGGCTAGGTCCTGCGGACGCCGCTTTTGTATGTGGATTTCAAATATCCTTCTCCGTTCCCCCTTTTTGGGCAGACCAACATAAAAGATTTCATCAAAGCGCCCCTTACGCAACAGTTCCGGGGGCAGTTTCGTGACATCATTCGCCGTGGCGACTACAAACACCGGACTTCTCTTTTCCTGCATCCAGGTCAGGAAATTACCAAACAGACGAGTGGTCACTTCTGCTCCTCCGCCAGTTCCGCCAATCCCTGCGAATGCTTTCTCTATCTCGTCAATCCACAGGACACAAGGGGAAATTGCCTCCGCAAGCGCAGTCGCTTTTCGCATATTTTCTTCCGATTCTCCAACATATTTCCCCATCAGCCGCCCCATATCCAGACGAAGCAAAGGCACCTCAAACAAGCTTGTGGCAGCTTTCGCGGTCAGGGATTTTCCACAGCCGGATATTCCTGCAATCAGGACACCTTTTGGCATATCTACCCCAAAAGCTTCCGCTTTATTCAGGTTTTTATATACCTTCGCTTTACGCCGAAACCATGTCTTCAGATTCTCCAGGCCACCGATATCATCAATGGTTTCTTTCAAAGGAATCATTTCAAGGATACCTGATTTTCGGATCATCTGCTGCTTTTGATCAAAAATAAGCTTCAAATCACTCCTCGTCAGCTCTCCATCCTGTGCATAGCTAAGAGCCAGAAGGTTATTGATTTCAAATTCTGTAAGGCCCTTAAAAGCCATTGCCATTTCTTCAATCAGTTCTTCCCTCACCATACGCATCCTGTTGTCGCTGATAAATGTTCGAATCACATCCCGGATTTCCGCATCACTCAATGGCTCCATCTCGAGAATCGTAATGTAATTATCCAGTTCCGGCGGAATGACAATCGTCCGGGCTATTATCAGGATCGTAGCGTCTGCCATCCCCTGGTTTATCATCCGCGCCATTCCTTTCAGTTTTGACACTACCCGCGCATTTTCCGGATTCACTACACCCTTGGAATCTTCAAAAAAAGGTGTAACGTCCTTCAATACTATCGCCTGCCGGTCAAGCGTATCCACTGTCCGATGTTGATCCAGCATATACTCCAACGAACAATCCTCCATCATTGGAGCTTTCGTTTGAAAATCCATGTACCCGCAGGTACCGTTCCACTCATACACTTCCCTGCCACGCGACACAGAGCGAATAAGATCATCCGCCTTGTCCTCCTCAAATGTGTTGATGTATATAATTGGGAAGCCGGCATCCATGTAACGCATTAATTTTGATTTTATCGAATTGTCCTTCATCGTGCCAAATCCTCCTATCAGATGCTGATTGAATTACACATAATCGCGGAATTTCTGTCAACAATATTATAAACCTTATAATGAAGAATCCCTTTATCAGCTTCTATCCTCCCCATAATATTGTTGAAACTAGAATGAATATCAGCTTTATCTAATTTATCTAATATCACGAAGCCACGTAAGCATTTTACCATCTGCAATATAAGCGAGAACCCTTTCCAAAGAAAAATGCTCACGCAATTCTTCTACACCACAGACCTCCACTCCATCTTCCATTTCAAGCGGGAATCTTACTTTCTTTGCCATTATTGCTTCCTCCTCATAATTTTACAGGCTCACACCGCCTCATATTTAAATCCTTGTATTTTTTCCAGTCTATTTGTAGCTAAATGCAGCCGATACATCGGAAATCTATCACTATTTCGAATACCAATGTACAAATATCCATCTTGTATCCACATTTCATTGCCCAGATCAACACCCGATCTTTTCGCATATCTGACATTTTTATCTAACCTTGCAGCATTACGCTTAGGCTCCATATCAGCACTCATGTCGATAGACCAAATTTCGTAGTAATCCGAATGTCCATAGTTCAGATCATCTCGCAACATAAATATTTTTTCCCCAATCATAGTAGCCATTTGAATTCCATATCCATCCACTCCGCTTGATGGACATAATTCCGTTATTTCTTTTGTCTTCAAATCTAAAGCCATAACATAAATCGGTCGATCACTTACTCCCTGATGATCATAATCACGTCCACAAAAAATAATTTTATCTTTGCAAACAGAAAAATCATTTATTCCGCTTTTTTTAAGGATAGTCTCCGTTGTCTCTCTATCAATATCAATTCTCCGAATAGAATTTCTAGTTTGATTCAAATAATAAGCTTGCCTTCCAGACCCGGACAGGCGTATAGCATGTGATTCAGGTCTGTCTTCCAAACAAATAGTTTTCTCTGTAAGAGTATTTATATCTAACACCATAATTCGAGCCTGATTAATATCCATACTAAGGAAAAATATGTATTCCCTTTTTTTATCAAGTATTTCCATGTCCCTTGATCCCAGATAATAAAGGCTTGTCCACGTATCAGAAGACGTATTCAATCGCACCAGTTCATATGTTTTACTATATGGTTCTTTTTCTCTGGTAAGATAAAGGTTCGCGCCATCCTGCGCCATTCCACGATGGTATTCTAAATCTGGGCGGTAAACATCACCAGTCCTTGCATGAATAAGCTGAAATTCCGAACCTTTTAGTCCGTAAATTCCTTTTTCCCTGAAATTTTCAATATGACCGTAAAAATCACTTCTCACTTTCTCATCTTCTGGTTGGTTCGTATCAGTCGATTTTTCCCTCACTTCAACAGAATCTACAATACTCTGATACTTCGCATCAAACCTTACCCCAACCAGAGCAATTCTCTTCATTTCCCAGTCCACAGGCTCCGATGATCGAACAACGACTATCGGCTGATTCACTCCGATGTAGCGAATCCCTTGTTTCGCGAGCGGTATCGTAAACTGTTCCCCACAGAGATAAATTTCCGTTTTTCCATCATCCAGTAAGTCATAGATGTCATCCTGCGTAACGGCCACATCATCCACATGAGCCAGTATCTCCAAATCAGCAGTAAATTCTTTTAAAAGAGTCAGTTTCCAACTCCTCTCGGTCAGAATTTTCATATCTATCTCAGTCGGTGTTTCACACGATACATTAAAAATTTCGCATACCTTTTTGGATAATAACGGATCTGATGAATCTAAAGCCTCGACCGCTTCTGCAAGATCGTCCTCATATCTGTCACGAAGCCAGGAAATCATCTTTCCATCTGCTATGTAGGCAAGAACCTTTCTCAAAGAAAAATGTTCTCGCAGCTCCTCAACGCTACGCACCTCCGCGCCGTCTTCCATTTCAAGCGGAAATCTCACTTTCTTAGCCATTGCTATTCCCTCCTCAAACTTGTGCTTTGTTTCCTGTTCTGCCTTTTTATTAATGGCAGCCAACCTCCTGCAAAAAACGGAGCTTATGCCTTAATCACTTCATATCTTCATTTTGTAAAAAATATCTGACCTTCTCCTGCTCTTTCTTGTATTGCGTTCTGATAATCTGGAATGAATAAATCTGTTCAACCTGAAAGCTTTCCGGTGTTTCTTTTTCTGTCTTTTCCGGGAAGGCCAGTAAAATAATACGTCCAAGCTCATAGTTCAGCCGACACGGAAGCACTCTAATGACTTCCGTTCCTTCATCCGTCCGACAATATTGCATTTCAATCACGGACTGTTGTTTCAAAACTGTCATCAAATCCCCATGCATTTTCAGAAGTGGCTTATTATGTAATGGTTCTCGATAATACGAAAGCAGTTCATCACTATACTTACTTTCCAGTGAACGGATTTTTGCATTTGAAGACAAATGTTCCAAAAGCTCCGTAACCTCATCCTTTCGCAATAATCCAAGTTCAAGCAGCATTCCTTCCAATAGCTGAAATTCTGGCAGTTCCAAATCCCATCGTTCTGCGCCAGTAAGATAATACGATCCGTCCTGACGGTCATATCGTAATTCTTCTGTCTGAAATAGTTCCGCAAGATATAATCGTATATCTTCTATGTCTCTGTCAAAAGAGCGAGAATTGCTATCCGCCTCCATGCAAAATTCCAACTTGCGGACTTTTTCCCCACGTATAAGTTTTGAATATAGCAGAAGGACTCTTGTAATCTTATCCAAATGTTCTCACTTCACTTTCTTTTTCGTAGTATTGAACTCATTATATCACATTACTACGACAGATTATGTCGTTCTGATATTTTTCTTAAAATAATCTTTCTAAAGCAAACGTTCAATATTTCAATAATAATCGGATAGGAATGCTCGCATCCCCTATCCGCCCCTGCGCATCATAAAAACCCACAGCCGCCCGATACATATCCAGATTATCGGTAGCCGTGGGCAATTTTATAGTGTGACTTGCAAGAAGTTCGCGGCGCTTGCGGCAGCGAACTTCGCAAGTCAACGACAGGGTCCTGCGAAGCAGGTTCCTGGAGTAGTATAAACAGCAAAAGCACTCATGCCAGGTTTTTCAGCATCATTCGTTATGCGGCGGGCGTTTACCCGGATCGCATGGCTTTCTGGGCGGCATCGGCGGACGCTCATTCGGCCCATGTGGCGGCATCGGCGGTGGTGGACACTCCGGCACTCCGTGTGGATGACGCGGATGTTTTGGGCGTGCTGCATATGTGCCGATCACCACGCCGGTCATAAGGCTTGCAATGACTCCAAGCACCAGTTCTCTCTTTTTCACTGTCGAAGAACCATTTAAATATTCCATTACATTGCTCATAGTTTTGTGCTCCTTTCTGCGGTCTCACTGCTCTCACCGTATCAATTATTATAGGCTCGGTGTACCCTTCAATCAATAGACAGTGGAGTCCCCTTTCTGACTACGACTTCGTTATACGTTACCGCAACACTGGTTTTTATATGTTTATAGAGAACGATATCCGGGTCATTGATCTCTGCAAATTTAAAATGGGTTCTGGTGTCGTTTGCCACATCACCATCAAATGCGTCCATCAGGTCATCATATCCGCGTTCATATTTTTCAATAATGGCAAGAGACTCCGGAGGCATGATTTTCTTACAACGGTCAATCACGCTTTGAACCTCCGCTTCCGGCATCGGTTTACCCAGTCCCAGCACACTGTTCAGTGCTCGTCTGTCATCATAGGAAAGCAGCTCGCCCGTTGGCTTCGCAAGCGGAGCTTTTATTGCAGGAATTTTTTCCAGATTCGTCAGCAGCTGTATAATTGCCCTGTCGCGATCCGCTTTCATTTTGTCCCTGCGCTCTTCCAGCAGCCGGAATGCCTTATCCATTTCGCAGATCACGCAGCTCCTCTTTATAATGTACCCGGCATGGCGTATGGCAAAATTCTCGTATGCATTCAAACCGTTTGTTCTGGAAGGCCTGTCGAGATATTCCAACAGTTCATGTTCGGTCATATAAGATGTAAGATTCCGTAGCCTGGCCAGCGATGGATTAACTGCTGGTTTTTTCCCGAATTTCCGCTTCGCCCTTCCCTGCCATTCGCTTTCATCAGCCAAAGTGTCATTCAGCACGTGAGTTAATAAGAATACAATGGGTTGTAACCGATGAGACGGCACCATTTCCGGCTCCAGTCCGTTATGCTGCCGCACATACTCTTCCATCTGCTCCGAAGTATAGCCGCATATCTGCAGCATCTCTGAGAGTTGTGCTCTGCCCGGCTGCCGCAGGCAATAAAAAGACAGGTTTGCCGCAATGGAAAAAGACAACAGTGAAAGGAAAGCGTCATGGCTTTGATCTTTCACAGACGCATATCCCAAATAAGATGAAAAACGCGAATCTATCCCTGCACTATATTTCTTTGGATGCTTTTTCCTGCAGCCGACCTTCTCATAGAACTCATCCGGGATGATCGTATAATCCTGCATGAAAGACAGGCCTTCCAGAAATGTGTCTCTGTTCATGGTAAATTAGCCTCCAATCCCCTGATAATGCATGCTTCCATTTCCCGGTTTCCCCTGCAAATACTCAGAAAGCGAACAAATGATACCGTCTGTCCTGCCTGTTCCGGATACCATATCTGTTGATAATTATAAGAAAACGTCCGCTATTTGTAAACGAAAAACGTACCAAAAGCATACTGCGATCCCGATCGCGATATAAATCCATGTGTTGCTGTTCTTCCTGTACAATTTGACCTCCTCTCTAAGGTTCAGGAGCGGATTGATACCAATCCGCCCCCGATAGAAGCAAAGCTTCGTGTTACTTTTTCTTAGTTGGACTGCCTACTGATCGCTCTTCACTCATCTTTCCAGGCTTCTTCATCTTTCCAGTTTTCTTCCTTTTTCCGTTTTTCCCTTTTCTTGTGAAAACAAAGATTCCGGATATCCATTCCCAGGCCATGTCCCGCGCCCGGACAGACACCTCAACGCCAAACACCTCCAGCCGCACCGCGCGCGCCGCGACCGCGATCACCCGCGCCTCCACAATCCGCCCGGGATAGAGCATCGGTTTTTCCTCCGGATTCTCCGACTCATAGAACATTTGCCGTTTTTTCATCATCGCATCCTTACGCGACGCTACCACGCTTTTCGATTCGGCATCCAAGTCTTTAACCATAAAGTCAATCTGGCAGCCGAGCATGTTGTTGGCGATCCTGGTCTGCCGGTTTAAGGTATTGGCGTTTTCCCGCCCATCCCCGGATAGGTTGATCATCATCTCCTCCATCGGGATGATGACGCGGAAGCCGTTATAATAGGTGACGGCAACCACCCACCCGCTCTCCAGCGTCTCAATGCCGCTCAAAGTCCCGGATAGGATTTTCCTTGTCCTGTGCGCGTTTAAGATCGAATGCCACCTCGCGTCCTCCTTCTCCTGAAACGATTCGACATGAGCATCCACATCGATCGTCAGGATTGAATCCGGCAGCACCGCGCGGCAGATCCTTTGGTACACCCTGTGCGTAAGCTGCCGAATTCTCCGCAGCTGCATTTTCTTCTGTTTTCTTCCTTTTCGTGCCCTCTTCCATGCGTTCCCTCCTTTTCCATGGCGTCTTTGTACATTTTCTGCAATCGGGCAGGGTGATTTTCCCCTGCCCGCCGCGCGAGGCGCGGTCGCTTTAGCGACATAGTTCCTGTCGCGCCTCTGCGCATCAAAAAAGGCAGCCGATTCGGACTGCCCTTCCTGATTGCAATTTTTTTACAGCTATCATTATAATTTATGGAATATCACAGGTCAATAGTGCTTCCGTAGCATTTGTTCTCAAAAAAGTCGCAATTTAGTTGCAGGATAACCACTGAGCTTATCAAGCAATCAGATAAGATTCTTAAATCTTTCTGAAAATCACTCGAGATTTACATAATACTGCCAGCACCATCACTGTCGTATCTCCAGACAGGAACAGCAGCTGTTCGAAAAACGTCATCATCGTCTGTTCCGAATGTACGAATCAGCTACCTTTGTACAGCTTATTACGGGATGCGCACAAACAAAGCTACGCCTGTTTATATGTTTAGGCAGCATTGTACGGATGAGACAATCAGCCGGGTGACTACATCCTCAAAAGTATCTTCTGCTATGTCTTGTTTCTGAATCCATTGATACAGACAGTCAATAATTCCGCCGGAGATAAATCCTATGGCATAATTTATAGCAACAGGCGGAGAAGACATATTTGCACATATCAGTTTTGTAAAATGAAAATGTAATAATCTCATCAGCCGGTCACGAAAATATGGGGCACAATTTGGACTCATCAGAAAACGAAACGTCTCTTTGGATTCTACATGAAAGGCATAGATTTTGCTTGCAATACTGCGGCAGTTTTCAAGGACTGTTTCTTCGTCCATAAAATTGACAGTATGATATCCCTGACATAAAAGATCAATGGCCTGCAGGTAGGTAGCTTCCAGTTCCCGCAGCAGATGATCCTTGCTTTCATAATTCCGGTAAAAGGTACTTCGATTCACCTCCGCCATTTCGCAGATCTCAGTAACGCTGGTTTCCAGAAAACCTTTCTGGTTACCAAGAGATACCATCGCGTTCATCAGACGGTTTTTGGTACTGTACATTCCTGTCTTATGTGTCTGCATCATATCACCCTTGCTTTTGCTGAACATTTTTCAATGAAATAGTTATATGTTATTGACTCGCAATAACCGCACATAAAAGAAAGATTTTCTAAAAATTGG
>JAJQBS010000062.1 GCA_021203145.1 Lachnospiraceae bacterium
AAAGGATTTTATTTGAATTTAATAAAATAATCACTAAAATCGCTTGACAGGAAAGGAATCTCATGTTACGTTATGGGAGGAACAATGTTAGGTAACAAAAACAAACGGACACACATAAGGAGGGCGCGGATGGCAGAGAGAAGTGCCGTGTCCATGCAGGACATTGCGGATGAGCTTGGCGTCAGCAAGGTAACGGTTTCGAAAGCACTGAATGATAAGGATGGCGTGAGTGATCAGTTGAAAGCGAAGATTCAGGAGACGGCCGCCCAGATGGGGTATGTTCTGCCAGACTATGGGCAGAGAAAGACCCGCAGGGTCGCCATTGTCACAAACGGACACTTCGACGCCGGACAGATGGGCCGGTTCTATATGAGCATGTACGAGAGCATTACGAGGGAAATGCTCTTTTCATCGTGTGCAGGTGTTCTGATCACGTCTAGCAGGGAGAGCCTGAAGCAGGATGTGGAATATATTGAAAAGCCGGGTACCTTTGACGGAATGATTCTTCTGGGGATTCTGGATCATCAGATCTGGGAGACGCTGAACCAGATCCCTCTCCCTAAAGTATGTGTGGACGTCTACGACGGCAGCTATCGGTCAGATTCGATCGTGACGGAAAATATTTACGCTGCATGTGATATTACCAGGCTTCTGATACGGAACGGACACCGCGAGATCGGGTTTGTCGGGACACTGGGGACGACCACGAGCATTGACGACCGCTATCTGGGATTTCGCCGCGCGCTGATGGAGCAGGGGCTTACGCTGAATCAGGACTGGATGGTGGCGGACCGTGACAGTGAGGGAAATGCGGTTGATCTGGTGCTGCCAAAGATCCTGCCGACCGCATTCATGTGTAACTGTGATGAGAGCGCATTTCGCCTGGTCCGGGCACTTCGGGAGCGGGGGCTGCGTGTACCGCAGGATATTTCCGTGGTCGGATTTGACGACGATATTTTCGCGGAGCTCTGTGAGCCGCAGCTTACGACGGTTGCCGTCAACACGGAGGAGATGGGGCGGATGGCCGTGGAGGACATTGTTCATTGTATGACGACCCCGGAGGTACGCGAGGGAAAGGTAGAGCGCATTCCCGGCAGACTGATTATCCGGGATTCTGTGAGGGATCTGAGGAAAAAAGGGGAAAAGTGACGGAAAAAGGAGAATTGGAAAAATGTGGTTTCTGGACAAGAGAGCAAAGGTTATCTGTGATGAGCTGAGACGGTTGAGCGTTGTGAAGAAAATCCCGCTGGAGGACATTCTTTATAAGGAAGGCCTTTATTTTCGGCCGGAGGAAGCGGACGCGGCGGAGGTCGTTTCAGCTGCCGGGCGCACGGATGAGTGGCAGCGGTTTGATCCGAAAACGATGAAATGGTACGGGCCGGATAAGCACTACTGGTTCCGCACAGACTATACAGTTCCGGAGGAGCTTGCCGGGAAGGCGCTCAGGCTGAACGTCCGGACGCAGATCCGGGAGTGGGACGACGGGAAGAACCCCCAGTTTCTGCTGTTTGTAAACGGAGAGGTGACGCAGGGGCTGGACATGAACCACCGGACGGTACAGATGACCGCGTCGGCTGCGGCGGGCGAGACCTGGCGGATCGACCTGCAGGCCTACACGGGGACGCTGCATTCAGAGTTTGACATGCTGATTGACGTGCAGCAGGTGGATCTGCTCATTGAGAAGCTTTTTTATGATATCAGTGTGCCGCTGCAGGCTCTGCCGCGCATGGACAAAGACGACCAGAACCGTCTGAAGATCGAGGAGATATTGAATAACGCGGTGAATCTGATTGACCTGCGCACGCCGTATTCGGAGGCGTTTTACCAGAGTGTTCAGGAGGCGTCGGATTACCTGGATCAGGCGCTGTACACCGATATGGCGGGCTGGGATGACGTCGTGGCGACCTGCATCGGGCACACGCACATTGACGTCGCCTGGTGGTGGACGGTGGCGCAGACGCGCGAGAAGGTGGCGCGCAGCTTTGCGACGGTGCTGAAGCTGATGGACGAGTATCCGAATTATAAATTTATGTCCAGCCAGCCGCAGCTGTATCAGTTTTTAAAGGAACGCTATCCGGAGATCTACGCGAGGATTAAGGAGCGCGTGAAGGAAGGACGCTGGGAGCCGGAGGGCGGTATGTGGCTGGAGGCGGACACGAACCTGACGTCCGGCGAATCCCTGGTGCGTCAGTTTGTCTACGGCAAACGCTTTTTCCGCGAGGAGTTCGGCACGGACTGCAGGATTCTCTGGCTTCCGGACGTGTTCGGCTATTCGGGCGCGCTGCCCCAGATTATGAAGAAGAGCGGTATTGATTACTTTATGACGACTAAGCTTGCCTGGAACCAGGTTGATAAAATGCCGTATGACACCTTCCGCTGGAGGGGCATCGACGGCAGCGAGGTGCTGACGCATCTGATTACCACACTCGGCGTCGGGCAGGATCCGGAGGAGAATTTCTTTACCACATATAATGGTCTGCTGCATCCGGACGCGATCATGGGCGGGTGGAAGCGCTACCAGAATAAAGATATCAACAATGACATCCTGATTTCCTACGGCTTCGGCGATGGAGGCGGCGGCCCGACCAGGGAAATGCTTGAGACGTCCATCCGCATGGAAAAGGGTGTGCGCGGCATTCCGAAGGTGCGCCAGGAGACCTCGCGCGTGTATTTTGACGAGCTGAACGAGCGCGTGAAGGACAGCCGCCGCCTGCCGACCTGGGAGGGCGAGCTGTATTTTGAGTATCACAGAGGCACCTACACCTCGATGGCGCGCAACAAGCGCGGGAACCGCAAAAGCGAGCTTCTGATGATGAACCTGGAGCTCCTGTCCGTGCTGGCCCGGCTGGCAGGGCAGGGCGTTAAAGAGGCAGACCCCGTTCTGTGTCGGGGCATGGCGGAAGGATGCCTGGATGATATCACAGACGTGGCTGCCGAAAAGAAGAGGATGGACGCGTTCTGGACAAAGATTCTGCTGAACCAGTTCCACGACATCCTTCCGGGCTCAAGCATCCACGAGGTGTATGAGGTCACGAAGAAGGAGTACCAGTGGATCGCCGAAGAAGCGGGAGAGATGCTGGAGCACCGGCTCGATGCGGTCGCCGGGAAGGGCGACGCCCTGACACTCTTTAATACGCTGAGCTTTGAGCGCGGCGATATTGTGCGGCTGCCTTTGGCAGGCGCCCGGAAGTCCGGGGCTGATGCGGCACAGACAGCACAGGCTGCGGCGAATGCAGCACAGGGATGCGAGGCTGGGATGAATACAGCGCAGGGATGCGAGACTGCAGATAATGCTGCAGCCGTCGATCTGGCGCAGGCTCTGCGGGACGACAGCGGCGCCATTTATCCGATTCAGGCCGTCGCGGGAGAGCGGCTGGCTTATGTGGATCATCTGCCGTTGAAGGGTTGGCGTTCTTATGAGATCGTGGATCTGCCGGCGGCTGCGGACGGGGAAAAGGCTCCTGAGACAGGTGATTTTGTACTGTCTGGAGACGGGGAAACGGGCGGATGCCCTCTCGAAAAAACGGCTCAGCTAAATGCTCCGTTCTGCCTGCGGGAAAACTGTCTGGAAACGCCATACTATGTGATCCGCCTGGACGATTCGGGCTGCTTCTCGTCCATCTTCGATAAAGAAAATGACCGCGAAGTACTCCAGGAAGGGAAACAGGGCAACCTGTTCCGGATGTACGAGGACAAGCCGATCTACTATGATAACTGGGACATTGATATATTCTATACGGAAAAAAGCTGGGACGTGGATCAGCTGACACGCCTGGAGTGGATCTCCATCGGTCCGGTATGCGCCGTGCTGGAAATCGAGCGGCCCATCAGCAATTCCCTGATCCGCCAGAGGATTTATTTCTACGCGCAGTCGCGGCGGATTGATTTCGAGACCTGGGTGGACTGGAAAGAGCACCAGCATCTTCTGAAGGTGCAGTTCCCGGTGGCAGTACATACGGACGAGGCTTCCTTTGACATTCAGTTTGGCAATCTTACCAGAAAGGTGCACACAAACACCAGCTGGGATATGGCGCGCTTTGAGTCCTGCGGCCAGAAGTGGATGGATCTCTCCGAGGGGCATTACGGCGTGAGCCTGCTCAACGACTGCAAATACGGACATTCCGTGAAGGATTCCGTGATGGCGCTCACGCTGATCAAGTCCGGCATCGAGCCGAACCCGGTCGCGGATCAGGAAGAGCATATTTTCACTTATTCGCTTTATCCGCATGCGGGCAATCTGCGCGAGTGCGAGACCGTGCGCGAGAGCTACTGCCTGAACCTGCCAGTACTTGCAAAAGCGGACGCGTCGCCCGGCGCATCGGGATCGCTGCTAACGATTGATCAAAAGAATGTGATCGTGGAGACGGTAAAACCGGCGGAGGACGGAAACGGCATCATCCTGCGCATCTATGAGTATGAAAACGCGCGGACAAAGGCGAGCGTACGGTTTGGTCTGGGCAAAAAGCTGGCAGGCGTACAGGAATGCAGCCTGTTGGAGGAGCCGGTCGGAGAGCCAGCGGCGCATACGGATGATGGCTTTGAGTTTACGATTCAGCCGTTTGAGATTAAGACATTCCGGGTTGTACTGGAGTAAAAAGCTGCAGATGGCGTAAGCTGTTTGATTCCTGCTTGCGAAACAAATTGAGGGATTCGGATAGGGATGCAGGGGCTTCCCTATCCGAATTTATTTTCTGAAGAATTTTTCCCGCTGTAAAAATATCTTGAATTATCTGCCGTTTAAGCGTACAATTGCCTGCGGGATATGAGAAAAATCTGGATTCCGGCTGGTCCGGGTTAAGGGTACAAAAAGATGGATTATACAGAAGCGACTGCGTATATAGAGAGTACGCCGAAGTTTACGAAGAAGAACCGTCCGGAGAATACGCGCGAGCTGATCCGCAGACTGGGTCATCCGGAACGAAAGATGAAGGTCATCCATGTGGCCGGGACAAACGGGAAGGGGAGCGTCTGCGCCTTTTTGTCGTCGATATTGACGAAGGCTGGTAAACACACGGGGCTGTTTACGTCTCCGCACCTTGTGGAGATTACGGAGCGGTTTGTGATTGACGGAGAGCAGGTTTCACACGAGGAATTCGCGCGCACGTTTACGCGCGTGATGTCTGTAGTCCGGGAAATGATTGCGGACGGGTATGCCCACCCGGCGTATTTTGAACTGCTCTTTGCGGCCGGACTGCTGATTTTTGAAGAGGCACAGGTGGAATATCTGGTACTGGAGACGGGGCTGGGCGGACGGCTGGACGCGACGAACCTCGTGGAGCATCCGGTCGTCTGCATAATTACGAGCATCAGCCTGGATCATATGGAGTATCTGGGCGATACTGTGGCGAAAATTGCCGGAGAAAAGGCGGGGATTATCAAGGAAGGCGTACCAGTGGTCTATGACGGGCACAGCCCGGAGGCGGCAGCTGTGATTGAAGCGGCGGCCGCCGGAAAGCATGCGAGAGCGTACCGCTATGACGCCGCGATGAGCCAAATATTGGGAAATACAGATAAAAGCATTGATTTTCTGCTGGATTCCGGTTATGATGAAGCGGTGAGAGTTTCGGTACCGTATCCGGCGCTTTATCAGGTGGCCAACAGCTCCCTGGCGATGATCGCTCTGAGGGTCATAGATCCGGGACACACGATCAGCGCCGGGATGGCAGCGGACGGCATCGCCGCCGCGCACTGGCCGGGACGCATGGAGACGGTGCTGCCCGGCGTAGTGCTGGACGGAGCGCACAACGCAGACGGTATCCGGGAGCTGATCCGCACAATGCAGAGTATGCAGAATGGCTGCAGACCGCGTGTTCCCAATGGTTCCGTCGGATTATCCGATGGGGATTCCAGGGCGGACGCAAAAAGGATCGCACTCCTTTTCTCTGCGGTCTCGGACAAGGAATACGAAAAGATGATTCAGGAGATCTGCGAGGGTGTCCGCCTGTCGGCCATAGTAGTGACGCAGGTCGGCGGATCGCGGGTCATTCCGGCGGCAGAGCTTGCCGCTGTATTTCAGAGGTATACCGACGCGCCGGTTGAGGCGGTGGCGGATGTCGGGGAGGCATTCGCCGAAGCGCGCAAAAGGCAGGGAGACGGGATGCTGTTCTGTGCCGGGTCACTGTACCTGGTCGGAGAGCTGAAACGGATCCTGGCAGAGAGACTGGGGGAAAAGCAGATCTGAAATGACGAGACGGGCAGGCCTGAGAACCAGCGTGGGAAAAGCAGACATGTAACAGCGTGAAAATACAGACCTGGGCGGAATACGGTTTTGGGGCTTCCTGCCGGTCGAGAAACGAACAGATATGGGTGAGTACATATGATTAATTATGAGGAAGAGCTGAAGAAATTTCATACCAGTATGGATGTGAATGAGGCGGAGGATGCGATTTACAGCCGCGACCTGACCGATATGAGTGATATTCTGAAGGAAATGCTCAGAGAGGAGAAAAAGAACAGAAAGCAGGGGAGCCGATGAGATGTATCTATTGCAATACCCCTCTTGGCCAGTCTGATTTCTGTACGGGCTGCGGAGCTGATATTTCGATTCAGAAGCGGATTTCCCGCATTTCGAATCTTCTGTACAATGAGGGGCTTGAGAAGGCACGCATCAGGGATATGGAGGGAGCGATCACCTGTTTAAAGCGCAGCCTGAAATTCAGCAAGGAAAATACCGACGCGCGCAATCTGCTGGGTCTGTGCTATTACGAGACGGGTGAGGCGGTTTCCGCGCTCTGTGAGTGGGTCATCAGCAAGAATCTTCAGGGAGAGGATAATCTTGCCGATTATTATCTTGACCAGATCCAGAACAATAAAAACAAGCTGGATCAGATCAACCAGTCGATCCGAAAATACAACCAGTCCGTCCTTTACTGCCGGGAGGATAATGAGGACATGGCGATTATCCAGCTGAAAAAGGTCATCAGCCACAATCCAAAGCTGGTGAAGGCCTATCAGCTGCTGGCGCTTTTGTATATGAAACGGCAGGAGTACGACCGTTCGCGGAGGCTGCTTCGGAAAGCAGTTCAGATCGACGCGACAAATACGACGACCCTGCGCTATCTGCAGGAGATTGAAAACGCGACCGGGAAGGGCGCGGGGCGCGGCAGGCTGCATAAAAGAAAAGAAGAGGAAACGGATGACACGAAGGTTTCCGGCACGCTGCGGTATTTGAGTGGGAATGAGATGATCATTCAGCCCACGACCTTCCGCGACAGTTCGACCATCGCGACGTTTATCAACATTATCCTTGGCATCCTGCTGGGCGGCGCGATCGTATGGTTTCTGATTGTGCCGGCAAACAGACAGTCGGTCAACGATGAGGCAAATCGCCAGGTGACTGAGGCTAATGCAAAGCTTGCCACCGCGCAGGTGGAGGCTGAGGAACTCCAGGAGGAGATCGACGGATACATCGAGCAGGTCGCCGAGGCTGAGGAAGAGCGCGACGTGGCTCTGGCAAAGGTAGAGAGCTACGATGAACTGCTTTCCATTGCGGAGCAGTATGTCAGCGGAGACGAATCCGGCGCGGCGGACGCGATTCTGGCTCTGAGTCCGGACGCTTATGAGGGCAATGCCCTGTCACTGTACGAGTCCCTCAGCAGCGCAGTGTCCGCGAGCCTGTTTTCGAAATACTATACATCCGGCACTACCGCGTATGTCCAGAAGGATTACCAGACCGCCGCGGAGGATCTGGCGAAGGCCGTGGAGGCGGATCCGGACCGCGAGCAGTCCAACCACTACAATGCCCTGCTTTACCTGGGTATGGCCTATTACTACCTGGGAGACCGGGACAGTGCGGATGAGATCTTTAACCTGATTATAGAGTACTATCCTTCGAATGCGTCTGTCGTAGAGGCGTACATATCCTCGTCTTCCTCGGGAGATACGACGTCCAACACGCTTGACTTAAGCGGGCTCGGGGACGCAGCCACTGATGTCACGGCCGAGACAGACGCTTCCTCGTCCGATACAGGGACGGATACGACTGATACGGGGACAGACGGCACGACCTCGGATGATGGGATCACGATTTATGATGATTCCTCCTCATCCGCCGAGGCAGTCTGGACCGACCCGACGACCGGCCTGCAGTATGACGCCAACGGAAACGTGATTGAATGAATGTGGTCACAGTCCCATTCGCTTTTGAAGCAGGAAGCTCATTGGTGTTAGACAATGGAGGCAGTTTACTGATTCCGAACGGCAGCAAATCTGCAAAATAACAAAAGAGAACCCCAGAGGTTTGGGAGAGTGCGCAGGCACTCTCCCTTTTGCTATGCGCAGAGCCGGGTGAGGAAATTTTGCGGCTGAAGCCGCACCCGGCTCGCGCAGGCGGATAGGGGAGAAAAGCGTTCCCCTATCCGATTGCACAGAGCCGGGTGAGGAAATTTTGCGGCTGAAGCCGCACCCGGCTCGCGCGGGCGGATAGGGGAGAAGGACATTCCCCTATCCGGTTGTTTACTATAATAATCCATGAAAAGGAGATGACAGGTTTTGAATTCCATGTATACCATCACAGGCACCGTGCTGCGCATCCATCTGCCGGCGGAGATCGATCACCACGCGGCAATGCGGCTTTGCGCGGAGACGGACCGCCTGATTCAGAAAAAATATATCCGCCGCGTAGTATTTGATTTTTCGGAGACTACCTTTATGGACAGCTCCGGTATCGGGATGCTGATTGGCCGTTACAAACTGATGCGGTTCATGGGCGGGATCGTTCTTGCGGTCAATGTGGGGCCGCGCATGTACCAGATCCTCTCCATGGCCGGAATCTATAAAATTATCGATATTTATGAAGACACGCCGGTTCTGGACTGAGCGCTCAGACGACTGGATTATGCTGACCGAGAACCGACAGATCCATTGGCCGTGGTATGCCGATTCTGGAATGGGTGTTTATCCGGAATTAGATTCTGCGGCAGCTGTAAACGCGGGGATCGGCTGCCTTGTAAAAATAAGGGGGAAAACCATGCATCAGACAGCGAATGAAATGCGGCTGGAATTTGACAGCCGTTCATGCAATGAGAGCTTCGCGCGCGTGACAGTCGCGGCATTTATGACGCAGCTGAATCCGACGCTGGAAGAGGTAGCAGATGTAAAAACGGCCGTCTCAGAGGCGGTTACAAATGTGATTATACACGCGTATCCTGACGCGGCCGGAAAATCAGACACGGCGCAGGCCGCTCCGGCATACGTCATTCCGGGCAGGGCGTATGCCACAAAAGGAAATCGCTCCGGAACCGGCGGTACTGCGGTGGGGAAAATATGGATTACCTGCCGTATCAGGGACAGTGTGCTGACGGTCGAGGTGCGCGACAATGGCTGCGGCATTCCGGATGTAAAACGCGCGATGGAGCCGCTTTATACGACCAGGGTCGAGTGCGACCGTGCAGGGATGGGATTTGCGTTTATGGAAGCATTCATGGACACACTGGAGGTGGAATCCGAGGTCGGCCATGGCACACTTGCGCGTATGAGTAAGCGGATCGTGCGGGAAGAGTCCGCGTTCTCAGGTATGGGGGCAGAGGAGACA
The DNA here is from genome assembly GCA_021203145.1 of Lachnospiraceae bacterium. Lineage (GTDB taxonomy): Bacteria > Bacillota > Clostridia > Lachnospirales > Lachnospiraceae > Choladousia. The sequence goes on from JAJQBS010000062.1 coordinate 9,533, forward strand.
AAAGGGAAACTGGATTCCGCGCATGGCGGCTTGGCGGATGGAGCCTCCACAGAGGCTTCCGCTGTGACCGGAGTGAACATGGCGCTTGCAGGAAGGTAAAGGCTGGCGGATGGAAGAGAATACCCTTGCACTGATAAGAAAGGTACACGAGGGGGATAAAGAGGCCAGAAAGCAGCTGGCAGAAGAAAATATGGGGCTGGTGTTTGCCGTCGCGCGGCGGTTTTCAGGCCGTGGATGCGATTATGAGGATCTGGTGCAGATCGGGAGCATCGGGCTTCTGAAAGCCATCGACAATTTTGACAGCTCGTTTCATGTGTGTTTTTCTACCTATGCGGTGCCGATGATCACCGGAGAAATCCGTCGTTTCCTGCGGGACGATGGCATCATCCGGGTGAGCCGCCTTTTAAAGGAGACAGCCGCAAAGGGCTGGAGGGCCAGGGAGCTTCTGGAGAGCCGCACCGGCGCAGAGCCGACACTGGACGAAATTGCGCACATGACGGGGGTCAGCCCGGAGGAACTGGTGATGGCGATGGAGGCCGGACAGGGGGTCGAATCTCTGAACCAGACTGTCTACCAGGGGGATGGGACGCCGGTTCTGCTGGGTGACCGGCTCCCGGATGAACGGGATCGGCACGAGGAGCTGCTTAATCACGTGCTGCTTACGCAGCTTTTGCAGCTGTTGGAACCGAATGAGCAGGAAATCATCCGAATGCGCTATTTTGATGACATGACGCAGGTACAGGTCGCAGCAAGCCTTGGGATGACGCAGGTGCAGGTATCCCGCGCGGAAAAAAGGATCCTGCGGCGGATGCGCGAGGCGGGACGGTAAGGTAAGGATCTGTCGGCCAGTCACTCATGCATTTTGCACCGCCTGATACACGAACCGCAGATTCTGAAAGCCTCGGGGCGGTAAGGATTTTTCATATTTTCGGGCGCCTTTTCATATGATAGCTTATCGAAGCGGCACAGCCCTGGCAGCTGTTGAGGTTTCCTGCCGCAGACGGCATGGCAGTAACCACGGGCTACTTTGTGAGGAGGATGAGTATGAATGAGAGGGCATTGAAGATACTGGAGCAATATGAACTGGACATTATCGGCACGAGACGCGGGCGGGGCTCCTGGTATCTCGATACGCCCGGCGGATTTCGGATTTTAAGCGATTATTCCGGCTCTGAGAACAGAGCCAGGTTTCAGAACTGCGTGATGGGAAAGCTCCGTGACGGCGGTTACAGGAATGTGGATATGATTTTGCCAAACAGGGAAGGCGCGCTGGTTACCAGGGACTGGGAGGAGAAGGGCTATGTGGTGAAGGAGTGGTTTGCCGGCAGGGAGTGTGATACCTCGAACGAAGGGGAGATCCTTGCGGCGGTTCAGAACCTGGCCCGTCTTCACAGGCTGATGCGCCTGGATGAAACGACGCTCACGGACGGCAGCTTCCAGAACCTGTATGCGGCCCGCCCGCTGATGGTGGAGCTGGCCTCCCAGAATGCGCAGCTTCGGAAAATACGGGGCTTCATTCGCGGCAGGTCGCGCAGGAATGCCTTTGAGCAGGGCTTTCTGGACAGCTATGAGCACTATTATGCCCAGGCACTGGAAGCGGAAGGAGAGCTTTCCCTTGCCATGGATCGGCTTGCGGATTTGCAAAGGGAGCAGGAAAATGCCGTCTGCCATGGTGATTACAGCCATCACCATATCCTGATATGCGGCAGCGAGATCGCCACGACCAATTTTGACAGCTGCCGGTTTGACACGCAGGTGAGCGACTTGTATTATTTTATGCGCAAAATCCTGGAAAAGCAGGAATGGAACAGGCGCCTTGGCCTGCGGATGATCGACGCGTACATGCAGGTACGCACCCTTTCCGGCACCGAGCGGCGGCTCCTGCGTGTGAGAATGCTTTACCCGGAGAAATTCCGCAAGCTTGCAGGCAGCTATTATTTCAGCAACAAGGCCTGGATTTCGCGTCAGTATATAGAGAAGCTTGAAAAAACCAACCGCCAGGAGTGTGCGCGGCAGGATTTCATAAAAATACTGTAAAAACCAGATTTTATAAAAATATTGTGAAAACCAGATTTTATAAAAATACTGTGAAAACCAGTTTTCAATTCACGAAAAGCCTGCTATAATGGGAAAATACCAGGGTCAGAAGGTCAGAAATGAAACGGAACGAGTGCGTCTCCATGGCCGGCGAAAAAAAATCCGCCGTCGGCGGTCATTCTGACCTGGAATCCGAAGGTATCATGAGATTAAGGAAAAGAAAAACACAGGAGGTATCCAATGGAAGCTTACAGGCAGGCATATGAGGAGTGGCTTTCGAATCCGTACTTTGATGAGGCGACAAAGGCGGAGCTGAAAGCGATCGAGAATGATGATAATGAGATCAGAGAGCGGTTTTACACGGAGCTGGAGTTCGGCACGGCGGGACTGCGCGGGATCATCGGAGCGGGCACGAATCGCATGAACCAGTATGTGGTACAGAAAGCGACACAGGGTCTTGCAAACTATATTATCAAGGAGAGTGCGGCCCGCGCCTGCGAATCAAAAGAGGAATCACAGGCAAGTGTGGCGATCGCGTATGACTCCCGGCACATGTCGCCGGAGTTCGCTGATTTTGCGGCTCTCACACTGGCGGCGAACGGTATTAAGGCGTATGTATTTGAGTCTTTGCGCCCCACGCCGGAGCTTTCCTTTGCGGTGCGCGAATTAGGCTGCATTGCCGGCATCAATATCACAGCCAGCCACAACCCGCCGGAATACAATGGCTACAAGGTATACTGGGAGGACGGCGCGCAGATCACGCCGCCGCATGATACCGGCATCATGGGCGAGGTAAAGGCGATCACAGATTACACGGCAGCGAAGTCGATGGACAAAGACGCGGCAATTGCGGCGGGACTTTACGAAGTCATCGGCGGGAAGATCGACGACGCGTTTATTGGCTGTCTTAAGAAGCTGGTGCTTCATCCGGAGACGATTGCCAGCGAGAGCAAGAATCTCAAGATTGTCTACACGCCGCTGCACGGCACCGGCAATCTTCCGGCACGGCGCGTGCTGAAGGAGCTGGGCTTTGAGAATGTCTATGTCGTACCCGGGCAGGAGCTCCCGGACGGCGATTTCCCGACTGTCAGCTATCCGAACCCGGAGGCGGACGAGGCATTTGAGCTGGGACTGAAGCTCGCGAAAGAGATTGACGCAGAGCTGGTGCTGGCGACTGACCCGGACGCGGACCGTCTCGGCGTGCGTGTGAAGGATTCAAAGACGGGCGAATATCACACCCTGACCGGAAATATGTCCGGCTGCCTGCTGGCCGATTATGAGATCGGGCAGAAAAAAGCGCTGCAGGGGCTTCCTGAGGACGGCTTCCTGATCAAGACGATCGTGACGACAAACATGGCGGATGCGATTGCAAAGTATTATGGGACAGGCCTGATAGAGGTGCTGACCGGATTTAAATACATCGGACAGCAGATCCTCGGCTTTGAGCAGAGCGGTAAGGGGACGTATTTGTTCGGCTTTGAGGAGAGCTACGGCTGCCTGATCGGCACACACGCGCGTGACAAGGACGCGATCGTTGCGGTCATGGCGCTTGCGGAGGCGGCGGCCTTCTACAAGGCTCAGGGCAAGACGCTCTGGGATGTGATGATTGATATGTATGAGCGCTACGGATATTATAAGGATGACATTAAGTCCATTACGCTCAAGGGCATCGAGGGCCTGCAGAAGATCCAGGAGATTCTGGACACGCTCCGGAAGAATCCGCCGACAGAGATTGGAGGCTACAAGGTACTTTCCGTGCGCGACTATAAGGCGGACACGATCATGGACGTCGCAACCGGCGAGGTGAAGCCGACCGGGCTGCCGAATTCGAACGTACTCTACTATGACCTGACGGACGATGCGTGGCTGTGCGTACGCCCGTCCGGCACGGAGCCAAAGGTAAAATTCTACTATGGCATCAAAGGGACTTCGCTTGAGGACGCGGACGCGAAATCTGCCGCGCTCGGTGAGCAGGTGCTTGCGATGATCAATCAGATGCTATAGAGCATTTCAGGCACTTTTCGGCCTGGAGCCATTTTGACTGGCAAAAATCAACGTGATTGCGGCCAAGTGTGCAGCGTGGATGTGACGTGCAGCCCAAAATCCATGCGCTGCCATTTCGAATGGCAAAAAACCTTGACAAAAGATTTATTACATTATATAAATAGAAACGTGCATCATTGACATAGGCGGATGTCCGCCGGATTTCACACAAAAGCGGACGGTTCGGGACTGGCGGCAGAGGGATTGCCCTTCCCGGCCGGTATCCCAAAAAGAGACATTGACAGGAGGAATTTTGAAATGAATAAGACCGAATTAATCGTGGCGATTGCGGAGAAGACGGAGTTATCAAAAAAGGATGCTGAGAAGGCTCTGAAGGCTTTCACCGAGGTAGTGGAGGAGCAGCTCAAGAGCGGCGAGAAGGTACAGATGATTGGCTTTGGCACATTTGAAGTTTCTACCCGCCCGGAGAGAGAGGGCAGAAGCCCCCAGACCGGCGAGACCATGACGATTGCGGCTTCCAGGACGCCGAAGTTTAAAGCCGGGAAGGCTCTGAAGGATGCGGTAAATGAGTGAGCCAATGCGCCTGGACAAGTATCTGAAGGTATCGCGGCTGATTAAGCGCCGCACGGTGGCGAATGAAGCCTGTGACGCGGGGCGTGTGCTAGTCAACGGCAGGACGGCGAAGGCCTCCCTTGCGGTGAAGCCGGGCGACCTGATCGAGATTGAGTTCGGCGGCCGGACGGTGAAGGTCGAGGTATTGTCCGTGCAGGAGACCGTAAAAAAAGAGGCGGCGGCCGAGATGTACCGCTGCGTTCCGTAAAAATCCCGTCAATGGCGGGAGCGTGAAGGAAGCGCCTTTCATTTGCAGAACCAGGTGGATTTCCTGTAAAAGCGTTATCAATAGACAGCTGTGGGATGAAATTGTCCCACAGCTGTTTCGTTCTTAAAAGGAGAGATTTTTCATATACTTTTAGCAAGGCAGTTGCATCCGGAGTAAGGGATGGAAGAAAAAAAGAATGTGAAACCACACATTATTTCATGGAAGGACAGGGCAGAGGGCAGCGTGACGGGAGTGACAGACGTCCTCTCTTTTGACGAGAATACGGTGGTCCTCCAGACAGAGCAGGGGATCCTGACTGTGAAAGGGAAGGATCTCCACATCGGCCGTCTGGAGCTTTCCATGGGGGAAGTCAAAATGCGCGGCAGCGTGGACAGCATTATTTACTCCGGCGGCAATCCTGCAAAAAGGGGAAGTCTGATCAAAAGGATGTTCCGATGAGCAGTGTGATACGGCAGGAGACTGCCGTTTTTTTGATTTTTGTCCTTCATGGCGCCGTGCTGACCCTGTCCTATGATATTCTGCGCGCCCTGCGCAGAAGCTTCCGGCATCCTCTGGCGGTGCTTTCCGCGGAAGATTTTCTGTTCTGGCTTCTGGCGGGGCTTCTGACCTTCCGGGTGTCCTTTTTGGAAACGGATGGTACCTGGAGAACCTATATCGCAGTGGGGATGATGCTGGGCTTTTTGCTGTATCATCTCACCGTCAGCCGCCTGGTGGTCGTTCTGCTATCCGGGCTGTTCCGGCTGGCCTGGAGGGCAGCGGCCTTCCCATGGCGGATTTTATCAATCGCTGTCAAAAAAATTTGTAAAATTTGTAAGAAAAGAATTGAATTTCATCGAAAAAGAGTTTACAATGTAAAAAGCGCGCACGGGAATACAGGGATGCCAGGTAAAAAAGATCATGAAGGGGTTTTGAGATGGCGGTCAAAAAAAAGAAGCAGCTGAGCGTGGGGAACCGGCTTGGCATGTACTTGATTACAGTAATTGTTATGGTGATGCTTGTAGGGCTGCTTGTTCAGAGCCAGTCCCTGAGAGTCCAGAACGCGGAATATGAAGAGCAGAAGGCCGAGCTGGAGCAGGAGCTTCAGGACGAAGAGGTTCGCGCAGAGGATATTGATGACCTTGCCGGATACCTGAGCTCGGATGAATACATTGAAAAGCTTGCCCGTGAGAAGCTGGGGCTGGTCTATGAGGACGACGTGATTTACCGTGCGGCCGAGTAGCGGCTTTTCCATTGCGGATCCGGATAACAGCTTTTTTAGCGCGAATAGATCGTTTGTCAGTGAAAGGATATTGCCTAGTGCGATATCCTTGATTTTTTGATGCACACGGGCCTCGGAAGGAATTTCAGACCCTTTCTTTCTTTCGACATTTCCCGCGCCCGGCAGATGCTATGATGGGTGGGCGCCGGATACGGCGGGATAAGGGGGGATGCGACATGGGCGAATTCATGCAGCCGGAGCAGGAGCAGATCATGCGGTACGCGGAGGCTTTTTATGGCCTGGCAGAGCTTTTTGGAAAACTGCCCTGCCAGAGAGAGCGACTGGGGAACGAGGAGCTGCAGTCACTGTTTGGAGATATCAAAGAACGGGTTTGCACAGGCTGTCGACAGGAGGAGCATTGCTGGGGAGACGCTTATTTTGAAAATTGCCGGTCATGGTACGAGCTTCTCAGGGAGATGGAACGTGACGGTGATCTTGCGGTGAAGGGGAAGGACCGATCCGGAGACGGAGACTTCTGTGGTCGGCAGGGGCAGGAGCTGTCAGGAACAGCCCATGGCCGGCAGGAGAAGGGGCTGTCAGGAGCTGCCTGTGGCCGGCAGGGGCAGGAGCTGTCAGGAACAGCCCATGGCCGGCAGGAGCAGAAGCTGTCAGGAGCTGCCTGTGGCCGGCAGGGGCGGGAACGGCGCCGGGATGCCTGTGAGCGGCAGGAGCAGCTGCTCCTGGCCTTGAGGGCAGGGTACGAGGAAGCAAGGCTGAACCTGCTCTGGAGCAACCGGATGCTGGAGCAGCGCCAGGCGGCGGGCGAACAGATTTTCCAGACAGCCCGGCTGCTGCAGAAGACTTCTGAAAATTTCGCCAGGAAGCAGGACAGAGAATGGCAGATCGGGAAACGGCTCCGCAGAGAGCTTCGTTTCCTGGATGTGGAGATGGATGCCGTCCGTGTTTTTATGCGCGAGGAGCAGGAAATGGAGGTCTACCTGACACTGCATTCCAGAAAACGGGAACCCGGGTTTGGGAGGAGGATTGCAGTACCCTCTGGTCGGCCGCGGACGCCGGCACATGGGGGCGGCTTTGGCACGGCATTTTTTGGCCGGCCTGCGGTAGTGTCTGCGAAAGCAGTTGCGGAGGCGCTTTCCGAATGCTGCGGCGAAAGGATGTGCCCGGCGCTCGACTGCCGCGCCTGTGTTCCGGAGGAGCCTGCTCTTTTTCATTTTGTGCCGGATACAAACTACCAGTTTTTCTGCGGACTCGCCCGGATTACGAAGGACGGGGAGCTGGTATCGGGGGACAATTATTCTCTGAGCCAGAAGGACAATGGCAGGGTAGTGATGAGCCTGGCGGACGGAATGGGCTCCGGCATGGAGGCGAACCGCGCCAGCGAGAAGGTGATTGAGCTGCTGGAGCAGTTCCTCTGCGCGGGGTTTCCGCAGGAAACGGCTGTCCGGATCATCAATTCCGGCATGCTTCTGCAAAATTGCAGCCCGGTTTTTTCAACGATTGACTTATGTATGGTAGACCTTTATAATGCAACATGTGATATGATGAAATCAGGCGCGGCGGCGTCCTTTATCCGGAAAAACAGGGAGATCGAGGTGATCCGCTCAGGCTCCTTTCCTGCCGGTGTGATGCAGCGCACGGATTATGAGAGCATGCACAGAAAGCTGGAGTCCGGCGCGAATATCGTGATGATGACGGATGGCGTCCTGGACGCGATTCCGGGGGAGGAACGTGAGCAGACAATGGCGGAGCTGATCATCCGGACGATGACGCGAAACGCCCAGGAGCATGCCAGGCGGCTGATGGAGCGTGTCTACCTGATGCAGAGACAACAGGCGCGGGATGACATGACGCTGCTTGTCGGAACGATCTGGGAGAAATAGTTATTTGGACGGGAGTCAGAAGAAAATGAAACATCACATTTTTACCGTGATTAAGAACTACCATATGATCGAACCGGGGGAACGCGTGATTGTCGGCGTGTCGGGCGGTGCGGATTCGGTCTGTCTGCTGCGCCTGCTCTGCGAGTACCGCCGGGAGGTCTCGTTCGAAATACAGGCCGTGCATGTGGAGCATGGCCTTCGCGGGCAGGAAAGCCTTGAGGACGCGGGTTTTGTGGAAGACTTATGTGAAAAATGGCGGGTCGCCTGCCGCGTGGAGCAGGTGGATGTGCCCGCCCTTTCCCGCTCGGAAGGACTCTCCTGCGAGGAGGCGGGGCGCCTGGCGCGGTATCGGATTTTTGAGGAGGCTGCTAAAGAATGGGGGGCGCGGCGGATTGCCGTGGCGCACAATCAGAACGACCAGGCGGAGACGGTACTCTGGAATCTGGCGCGCGGCAGCGGCCCAAAGGGGCTGGGCGGAATTCGCCCCGTGCAGGGGAAGCTCATCCGGCCGCTTTTGTTTTCCTCCCGCAGGGAGATCGAGGAATATCTGCGCGCCGAAGGCCTGTCCTGGCGGACGGACCGCACGAACCTGGAGCCGGATTTTACAAGAAATCGTATTCGGCTCACGCTGCTTCCCTGGATGGAACAGAATTTGAACGGGCAGTCTGTGCGGCATATCGCCCAGGCGGCAGACCGGCTGCAGGAGGTGTCTTCGTATCTGAAAAAAAAGACTGACGAGGCGGCGGGCCGGTGTATCGTTTTATCTGAAATGGGCGAGGAAAGCGGCGTCCTGCATTTCCGGGAAGCATCTCCTGGCACAGATTTTCCGCGTGAGACGGCTGTGCGGGACGGGTACGGGACGTCTGTCTGCATTTTGCTGGACTTTTATAAAAAGGAAGAACCGCTGATCCAGAAGGAGCTTTTGAAACGGGCAGTGCAGCTGTGCATCGAGAGTGCCCAAAAGGAAGACTGCTGCAATGCGGATGATGTTTCGCTGATTCAGAACGCCCGGCACACCGGGGAGCAGGCAGTTAAAAACACTTGTCCCGGCGAAAAGGAGAAAACGGGGAATGCCTGCTTTATCTGCTCCGGCGAAATGAAAAATTTCGGAGCCGTGCATTTTGACATGCTCTTACGGCTGGCGGATATGGACTGTGGAAAGAGCGCAGATCTGCCCGGCGGCATTTATGCTGTGCGGGAGAACGGAATCCTGCGCATCGCGCGGCGGGAGCCCGCGGTTCCGGCGCAGACTCGCGGCGAGAACATGCCAACGCAGACCCGCGGCGAGAGTGTGCCATTGCAGGCCTGCGGCGAAAACATACCTGCGCAGACCCACGGCGACATGCCGGCGCAGACCAGTGGCGAGAGTGTGCCATTGCAGGTCTGTGACGAAAACATACCTGCGCAGACCTGCGGGCGCATCGAGAGCGTGCCTATGCAGGCTTGCGGCAAAAGCGTGCCAACGCAGACCCGCGGCGAAAACGTATCGCCGCCGGGGATGGATGATACCGGATACAAAGGCTTTCCCCTGACAGCGGACGGGATGCTCCTGCCGGTGCCGGGCAGCATTGCATTTGGAGAATACTGCGTGACGGCGGAGCTGACAGAGAACGCGCCGGAGCTGAAAACAAAAATTTTGAAAGAAAATAAGTGTACGAAATGGTTTTCCTATGATACAATAAGCAATAGTTTGCGTGTAAGAACCAGAAAGCCCGGAGACTATCTGGTCGTGGACGCCCGGGGCGGGACGAAAAAGCTGAAGGATTATTTTATTGACCAGAAGATTCCGCGCTCTGTGCGGGATCGCATCCCCCTGCTGGCGGATGGATCCCATATTCTGTGGGTGATCGGCTGGCGGATGAGCGAGGCTGCCAAGGTCCGGGAGGACACACGCCGGATCCTGAAATGCACGTTCCTGGAACCATAATTATTGAGAAGATTCATAATTATTGAGAAAAAGCATAATTATTGAGAAGATTCCATAATTATTGAGAATAAGAAAGAAACCACAAAGGAGCAACTGAAAATCATGAAGGAAAAAATCAGAATTCTGCTTTCGGAGCAGGAGGTCGATCAGCGGATCGCCGAGATCGCGAAGCAGATCAGCGAGGATTATGCAGGAAAGGAAATCCATCTGATCTGTGTCCTTAAGGGAGCCGTCTTTTTTATGTGTGAGCTGGCAAAACGCATCACCGTCCCGGTCACGATGGATTTTATGTCCGTGAGCAGCTACGGCAACGACACGAAATCCAGCGGCGTGGTAAAGATCGTAAAGGATCTGGATGAGCCGATCGAGGGGAAGGATGTGCTGATCGTGGAAGACATCATTGATTCCGGACGCACCTTAAGCTACCTGATCGACATCCTGGACAAGCGGAACCCCGCTTCTCTGCGCCTGTGTACCCTTCTGGACAAGCCGGAACGCCGGATTGCGCAGGTGGTGGTGGACTATACCGCCTTCAATATCCCTGATGAATTTGTGGTCGGGTATGGGTTGGATTATGCCCAGAAATACCGCGATCTCCCCTTCATCGGCGTCCTGCTGTTTGGGGAAGAAGACAATCTGAAGGAATGAAAAGGCGCAGCTTGCAGATGGCTCTGCAAGGGCCGGGATTTCTGATAAAACGACAAATGCCGTTTACTATAATTATACAGACGGGAGATGCAAACAAGTGACAAAGAACGCGAGGAGCCTGGGCCTTTATCTTGCCGGCGTACTGATTATCCTGATTCTTCTGACGACCTTCCGCGGAGGGATGGAGGCCGCGCAGACGTGGAATTACAGTGAGCTTACAGAGGCTCTGGAAGAGGATACGGTCGTGAAAATCAGCATCACGCCGAATCAGGAGACGCCGACGGGATCCCTGAAGGTCGTGCTGGAGTCGGGAGACATCCGCTATGTGAATGTACTGAATGTCGAAGATACGGCAAAGGAGCTGGAAGACTATGAGAATGTGGAGATTGAGATCACGGAGGTGGAGCGGGAGAGCGCGGTTCTGAGCTGGCTGCTTCCGACCATTATCATCCTTGCCGCGATGATCGTGATGTTTACCATGATGAACCGGCAGGGAGGCGGAGGAAATTCCAGAATGATGAATTTTGGAAAAAGCCGCGCCAAAATGATTTCGCCGGACGCCAAAAGGGTGACCTTTGAAAATGTGGCAGGGCTGAAAGAGGAAAAAGAGGACCTGGAGGAGATCATTTCCTTCCTGAAGGAGCCGGACCGCTTTATCCAGATCGGCGCCCGGATCCCGAAAGGAGTCATCCTGGTCGGCCCTCCGGGTACCGGAAAGACGCTGCTGGCGAAGGCTGTCGCCGGTGAGGCGGGCGTGCCGTTTTTCTCCATTTCCGGCTCAGATTTTGTGGAAATGTTTGTCGGCGTCGGCGCTTCGCGTGTGCGCGACCTCTTTGAGGAGGCCAAAAAGCACCAGCCGTGTATCATTTTTATTGATGAGATCGACGCGGTGGCGAGGCGGCGCGGCACCGGTATGGGCGGCGGACACGATGAGCGCGAGCAGACGCTCAACCAGCTCCTGGTGGAGATGGACGGCTTTGGCGTGAACGAGGGGATTATCGTGATGGCGGCGACGAACCGCGTGGATATCCTCGACCCGGCGATCCTGCGCCCCGGCAGATTTGACCGCCAGGTGGCGGTGGGCCGCCCGGACATCAAGGGCAGAGAAGAAATTCTGCAGGTGCATGCCAAGGGCAAGCCTCTCGCGGACGACGTGGATTTGAAGGAGACCGCGCGGACAACGGCGGGATTCACCGGGGCTGACCTCGAAAATCTGATGAATGAGGCCGCGATCATGGCGGCGAAGGAGAACCGCGTCTACATCTGCCAGGCGGATATCAACCGCGCGTTTATCAAAGTCGGAATCGGCGCGGAGAAAAAGAGCCGCGTAATCTCTGACAAGGAAAAACGCATCACAGCCTACCACGAATCCGGTCACGCCATCCTGTTCCACCTGCTTCCGGACGTCGGGCCGGTGCACACGATTTCTGTGATTCCGACCGGGCGCGGCGCGGCGGGATATACGATGCCACTGCCGGAAAAGGATGAGATGTTCAACACAAAGGGACAGATGGAGCAGAACATCATTGTCAGCCTCGGAGGCCGCGTCGCGGAGGAACTGGTCATCGGTGATGTGACGACGGGGGCTTCCCAGGATATCAAGCAGGCGACCGCAATCGCGCGCGCAATGGTGACCAAATACGGCATGTCTGACCGCGTCGGGCTGATCAACTACGACAACGAGGACGAGGAGGTCTTCATCGGAAGAGACCTCGCGCACACGCGTTCCTACGGTGAGGAGATCGCATCCCTCATTGACGAGGAAGTGAAACGCATCGTCGATGAGTCGCATGAAAAAGCGCGCGAGCTGATCACAGCCCACATGGGAGTCCTCCACGCGAGCGCAAGTCTTCTGGTTGAGAAGGAAAAGATCGGGCGCGAGGAGTTTGAGGCGCTCTTCACTGAGACCTGACTGTCCGGTATTTAAAAGCGCTCTTCACTGAGACCTGACTGTCTGGTATTTAAAAGCGCTCTTCATTGAGAACTGACCATCCGGCATTCATAAGCGCCTGAAAAACCTGTCGGCGCAAAACCGGAATGAATCTGGCGGAAGAGACAAAGACTTCCATCCGGGACATGACAATATGCACAAAAATGGAACTCCTTTTTTGTGAAGTTTATGCACACTGATTTTGAAACAGATGTTATAATAATCCTCGTAAAACCCCCAATACATTATATAGTTTTTGCTACACCCCATTTGAGAGATACCTTCTCCGGAAAAACAGCCGCAAGGCTGTTTTTTCTGTTACTGAACACACAGGATCTCGCACAGTATTTTTTCCTTTAAGCGAAACACTGGTTCTGTGCGATTCTTTCCTTTTTTCTGTTGCGAAAATTACCGGACCTGCATTATAATAAAAAGTCTGTTTCTAAATACAGATCCAATAACCGACACGAGGACTTGATAATGGATAAGAAAAAGAAAAGGATGATGAAACGGCTGGATTATTTTATCCATATGCGGCCGGTTTTTGACGTGCAGTCGCTTTTTTCCGACGGGACGGAGAATTTTGTGACCCCGATGGAGCCGAAGCCCGGCGATAAAGTGAAGATTCGTTTCCGCACGAAGCGGGACAACGCCGATGTGGTGTTTTTTATCAGCGGCGCGATGAAAAAGCCGATGGAAGTAGAGATGAGCAATTCCCAGTTTGACTATTATGCGACGGAGATTACAGTCGGAGGGGAGCCGGTTTATTATTATTTTGAGGTACAGGCCGGAAAGGTGCGCTGCTTTTATACCAGGCTCGGCGTGTCGCGGAATCTGAACCAGAGCCGCCTGTTTTGCCTGGTTCCTGGTTTTTCAACGCCCGACTGGGCGAAGGGAGCCGTCATGTACCAGATTTTTACGGAACGCTTTTGCAACGGGGATCCTTCCAACGATGTTCTTGACGGCGAATATCTCTATCTGGGCAAGCCGGTGACACGGGTGGAGGACTGGAATAAGCTCCCGGCTGCGGACGGGACAAGAGAATTTTACGGCGGCGATCTGCAGGGGATCTGGGATAAGCTGGATTATCTGCAGGATCTGGGCGTGGAGGTCCTGTATCTGAACCCGGTGTTTGTGTCGCCCTCGAACCACAAATATGATACGCAGGATTATGATTATATTGACCCGCATATCGGCGTGATCGTGACGGAGCAGGGGAATCCATCCGCCAAAGTCCGCTCTGGAAAATCTTTGACTATGGATCATGTGCAGCGAAATGAAATGGAATCCATGACCGGCAGCCGGGTTAAGCCGGAGAACGATTTTTCCGCGCCGGCCTCTTGCGAACAGCGAACCGGGACGGGATCCGTGACCGGCAGTCGGGCAGGACGGGGGATGTGTCTGCGGCGGGCTCCTCTCCCATCTCCTCGAACCGGGAGGCGAGGCGGTACATTGCCCGTGTGACGGACATCCGCAACCTGGAGGCGAGCAATGACTTTTTCGCGAAATTTATAGAGGAAGTTCACCGGCGCGGAATGCGCGTGATTCTGGACGGTGTATTTAATCATTGCGGGTCGTTTAATAAATGGATGGACCGGGAGCGGATCTACGAGGGGCAGCCGGGGTATGAGAAGGGCGCCTATGTGTCGGGGAAAAGTCCGTACCGCAAGTTTTTTAAGTTCAACAATGAGCATGAATGGCCATATAATTCTTACTATGAGGGCTGGTGGGGCTACGAGACGCTGCCGAAGCTGAATTATGAGTCCTCACCGGAGCTGGAGGAGTATATTCTGCGGATTGCGGCAAAATGGGTGTCGCCGCCCTACAATGCGGACGGATGGAGGCTGGACGTGGCGGCGGATCTTGGATTTACGCCGGATTACAATCACCGGTTCTGGAAAAAGTTCCGCACGGCGGTGAAAACGGCGAACCCGGACGCGATCATTCTGGCGGAGCACTATGAGGATGCGTCCGCCTGGCTGGGCGGAGACGAGTGGGA
>JAJQBS010000044.1 GCA_021203145.1 Lachnospiraceae bacterium
TATAAGAAGAATGCCTGTAACCGGAAAAAAACAGCAATTGATACGTGACATTCAGCTGTTCTGGGATGGCCTTCCGAAGAAGAAAATCAGTCTGGTTTGCCGGAAGTATGGCATTGCAAGGCGAACAGCAGAAAAATATATTTCCATGGACATATGCGGACGGTCCGCCGATACATGATGAGGCAAATGAATGATGTCGCTGTAATCATTGCTCATGGGGTGACCTCCGAACTCCCGGCATGCAAATCACATTCCTCTCCGTGTGCGTTCAAAACGCCGATAGCCTGAAGGTAGGAATAGATGATCGTCGAGCCTGTGAATTTCATGCCACGCTTCTTCAAATCTTTTGAGACCGCATCGGAGAGTGGCGAAATGGTACGGGTGTGGTAATCCTCCACGATGGTCTTGCCATTGGTAAAACCCCAGATATAAGCATCAAAAGAGCCAAATTCCTTCTGAATCTCCTTAAAGATAATACTGTTATTGACAGCCGCCGCAATCTTGAGCCGATTACGGACGATGCCGGGGTTACTCAAAAGCTCCGCACACTTCGTCTCATCATAAGCGCTGACTTTGTCGATGTCAAAGTTATCAAAGGCAGCACGGAAATTCTCCCGCTTGTTCAGGATGCACTCCCAGGACAGCCCCGCCTGAAAGGATTCCAAAATCAAAAGTTCATAGAGCTTCCGGTCAGAATGTTCCGGCACTCCCCACTCTTCATCGTGATAAAGGATGTAGAGTGGATTTTGCATATTCACATATGAGCAGCGGTGTTCGATTTTCCTCATGCCTTTTCCTCCAGACCCACAAACTTCTGCCCGCCCTCCGAGAACATCCAGAACGCCCCACCATGCCAGGCATACTCAATGGGCGTGCAGCGGATAAATCCGCCGCTCCCGGTAGCAAGTGCACAGGTATTATTAGATTGAATGTACTCCTCAATGGCCGTCCACAGCTGGTCCGCCGGCATCTTTTTTGAATCGGCATCCTTTTTAAGCCAATAGTTTGCCGCAGACTGATATTCTTCATGTGTCATACTGATATATCCTTCCATTTTTATAATTTCTGCCGCAGCGGGCAAGCCGAGTGCGTAATTCTCTCCGCCAGTTTTCCATAACCCATATCCTGCAGATAATCCTGCAGGATTGACTTGCCGCCGAACGAAGTGACGGGGCGTTTCCATCCTGTGCCGCGTCATCCCGATAACAGGAAAAGCAGGCTGCGTAGGCGGAATAAATAAACTCCTTGTCTTTCTCTTCGGAAAAAAGCTTTTCTGTCCATCTTGCCCGGACCAGATCACCGTCATTCTGAAACCGCTCCGTAACCGCTTTGCAAAGGCTGCTCATAAAAAATGTCATTTCCGAAGCGTCATTCATGTTCAGTACATTGTTCAGACGCATCTCCGCATTCGTCAGGATTCCATCCAATGCGCCAAAATCGGTATAGTGATAGTTAGTAGAACCTCCCGTCCATTTTATTCCTGCTCGCAACTGCGTTGCTCGTTGACCATCGAAATTTCCTGGCGTAAGCGCCGCAAATTTCTTCTGGTCACATTATAGAAAATCAGGATAAAAATGTAAAGACTATGTTATAAATCTGTTCATTATGGATCGCTGTCGCTGTCCTTTTCAAACCTTAAAATAATATCATAGAAGTGTCAGCTGCCGCTGCGGAGACAATGCCGCCACCGGCTCATCGAAAATATATCAGGGAAATGTCCTCTTCCAAGCGGTCAAAATCAATAAAATCCCTGCAACGGGTTTCCGGCTGAAATTCCTCCACCCCGCAGGTACTCATCTCAAGAGAAAACGCCACAGAATACATCGCCTCCGCGGCATCCTCCGGCAGTCCCCTTCCATAAGGCCGCATGAAATCTGCCCTGGCTGTCTCCTCATCATTAAGCAAAAGCAGACTGCCCTGCTCCATCAGATCCGTAGCAACCATGCTGCCCCACTTCTCATCAAAAGCAGCCGGTGTGTCATTGCATCTCCGCAGATTTTCCAGTAATTTCCAGATATCGCTCCACTGAACATAATAAAGCTCGTATTCTATATGGCTTCCCACATATTCTACAGGTTTCATTACTTTTTCTCCTATCCTGAAACGTGAAGATGTCGCCTCCCATTATACCGTCTCTGACTTTAAAAAGAGAGGAACGGTATCTATTCTCCGAGCATCTGCAAGAATACTCTGGACGAAGCTCCTTTCGCATATCGGGCAGTCGAAGAAATCGCTGAAGTAATCAGTGAAACTGCTGTTATCAACGACATCATACGGCCTGTATATAACTATAAATCTGTGCAATAAAAAAACACTGCAGTCCGATTATATATCCAGATTACCGGCAGCCGTGGGCAGTTTTATAGTGTGACTTGCAAGAAGTTCGCGGCGCCTGCGGCAGCGAACTTCGCAAGTCAACGACAGGGTTCTGCGAAGCAGGTTCCTGGAGTAGTTTAAACAGCAAAAGCGCTCATGCCTTTTCACCATCATTCGTCATGCGGCGGACGTCTTCCCGGATCGCATGGCCTTCTGGACGGCATCGGCGGACGCTCATCCGGGCCATGTGGCGGCATCGGCGGTGGCGGACACTCCGGCACTCCATGTGGATGACGCGGATGTTTTGGGCGTGATGCATATGTGCCGATCACCACACCGGTCATAAGGCTTGCAATGACACCAAGCACCAGTTCCCTCTTTTTCACTGTCGAAGAACCATTTAAATACTCCAATACATTGCTCATAGTTTTGTGCTCCTTTCTGCAGTCCCACTGCTCTCACCGTATCAATTATTATAGGATCGGTGTACCCTTTCGTCAATCAATAGACAGTGGAGTCCTCTTTCTGACTACGACTTCGTTATACGTTACCGCAACACTGTTTTTTATATGTTTATAGAGAACGATATTCGGATCATTAATTTCAGCAAATTTAAAATGGGTTCTGGTGTCGTTTGCCACATCCCCATTTAAAATATCACTACAGGCATCCCGCAGATCGACAGCCTGCTGAAGTGGAACCGGTTCCGCGTAATGAGCCGCCCAGATTACTGGATTTTTCATTTCTGAACATATGGATACCATCCTTGACAGACCTCTGCGGCTTGATTCAATCCTTTCACGTTCATATCCGGTCAGCATAAGTGTCTCACTGACAGCATCTCCGGTAAAAATATAATGCTCCTGACGGTTCAGGATTGCTACCGAGCCAGAGGTATGGCCCGGCATGGCAAGCACTTCCAGTGTTACGCCTCCAAGATCAAATTTCATTCCGTCTTCCATATTCTCATAATGAAAATCCGTGCAGTCAACACAGTGTTCTTTCGCGTAATCCAGCACTTCCTGGTCATTATCTGAAAAATCAACAAGATCTCCCAGCCTTCTCTCCTTTGTCAAGCCCCACTTCAGTTCCGGCTCATCAAGGGCATTCATGTATATACGATCAAATTGTACGGCACCGCCGGCATGATCCGGATGGCCATGCGTAACAAGGCATAGAACCGGTTTATCTGTAAGCGTTTCCACATGGCTGCGCAGACCGTCTACAGCCCCCAGCCCACTGTCAATGAGAGCCGCGTATTTTTCCCCGACCGCAAGCCCCAGTGTAAGACTGCTCGTATCACAGTAGCTTTCATAAATAATATGCAGATGTTCCGATATTTTTTTACTCGAAAAAAACTGATGCATGATGTTCTCCTTTCAGATTCACACTCTTTCAAGAATTTGCAAACTGCTTAATTATCAGTTTTACCA
Source organism: Lachnospiraceae bacterium (assembly GCA_021203145.1). GTDB lineage: Bacteria > Bacillota > Clostridia > Lachnospirales > Lachnospiraceae > Choladousia. The sequence goes on from JAJQBS010000044.1 coordinate 3,750, forward strand.
TACGTTCTGCCGTTCTTCCAGCGACAAATCTCCCTCACCATCACATCCGCACACCTCTTCGCGCCGGCATAGTTCAGATGTATGTACGGCACCCCGCTGGTCTTGCAGGTGTCGCAGACAGCATAGTAGCCGCTGTGATCCGTCTTGTTGATCTGGAGGAACACGATATCCGCGTTCTGGAAAGGCTTCACGTCGATATGCGAGGATGTTTCCACAATTCTAACATCTGGCAGGAGCTTTTTCAATTCCCTGTGGAAGACGTCAAATCCGCCGTATACAACGACCTTCAGCTTTGTGCGGTATGGATATTTTATCTCCGGAGCTTCCTCTTTCTCAATTTCTACCCATTCTTCCTCTAATTGCTTTCGTTCCGTGAGCTGGTGCTGCAGGCGTTCGAGTTCACGCTGCAGGGTGCTGATTTCATGGCGATATGATTGGTTTTCTTTCCTGGCCTGTTTCAGGTCTTTCTCCAGCGATTCTATCCTGGCATCTGCGGCATTGTTTCCATCTGTGGTGCTGCCCTCATCCGTTTCCGGTCTCTCATCAGCGATTGGCAGTTCTGGAATCTGCCGATGATTCAGAGGAGACTGCCCATCATTTTTCTTCTCCGTTAATTCTGCTTCTGTCTCCCCGGCATCATACAAATCTTCATATGGTGTCGTAAAAGCGTAGCTCTCCAGCTTATAGATGTTAGCCATGACTCCCAATACGACAGCGAAATCTCTGGCGCGCCGGTCAGAATATCCGGCATCCTTAAACATCCGGATATGGCTCTTTCTGACATACAGGCTGGTATCCACAGGCATACCTGCATATTTAGAAAGTACGGAAGACAACGGCAGCGTCACGTCTTCCATAGCCTGTTCAGCTGTCAGCTTTAAATTTGCCATAAGCTTCTTAATATTCTCAAGTGTGGTTTCTTCCTTCTGCTCTCTTCTGGTGCTGGCCAACATTCTGTCAGTAATTCTCTCCTGATCGTACAATTCCATCAACATATCAACCGCCTCCTTTTCATGGCTTTCCAGATACTCTCTTAACACATTTCTGTCTTTGCAGATTCGGATTGCTTCACGCATTGTTGCTGTCGATCTGCCCTTTTCCCTGACCAGGCTATCGACAACTTTGCAAAAAATGATGTACTGACTTACAATATTATTCTCCTGCCCCTCAACAATAACATTTACCCGGATATCAACAGCAGTCTGTTTTCCTGAATAGAATTCATCTGAAAGAGAGATGAGTTTCTTTTCTATTTCCCTGGAACCTACATAAATCACCTACACCTCTGCTTCTGGTGCCTGCAACTTTTTGCTTCCATAAATATTCTGCTCGGTATCGTCAAAATATCCCTGCCCTGAGCGATCTGCATCACCGCAGCCACACCAAAAATCAGTGCCGGAATCAAAAGCCATCCACTCCGGATGCCTTTAACCGCGCCTTCCGGCTTAAATGCGATCAGCCACCATGCCAGGTAAAAAGCACAACAGCCAATCATCAGCAGATTTCCCGTCAGCATCTGGCGAGTCTGTGCATCAAAATCTGAGAACATCAGCTTTCCTCCCTGCCTCTCTCATTGTCTAACCACCACTTTCTTTCAAAACGGGCTGTTCTGATCAGTAGATAATTCTGTTTGCCGTCTATCCGTGTGCTTTGGAACAATGTAATTTCATTTGTGCATAATACGTCACCCTTTTCGGCCTGTAAAAGACACCGGATTCATTCAGCTAAACTACTTGCCCCAGTACTGTAGTCAATCGCTATTCCCGGTTGAACATTGTAGCAATAGACACAAAAGCAAATTCCTGCTCCATTATCTTCAACAGAATATGCTTCCATAAGGATGCCGCTCGCTAATAAATTGCTGCCTTCAAATACAGGAGTTTACAATTGGAATTAGCATATTTCCATGCTCTTACTCAGTTCGTCTTTCATTTTCATAAGATCTTCGTGTGTCTGAATACGTTTCTTCGTTCCTTCTTCATGAATCCTTACAACATCGTCAATGGAAGCAATCATACTGTCATTCGCTTTTTTAAGTTCTACCACATCCCGCAGATTTGTCTCCACTCCACGTTCTCCATCATCAAATTCCCATATGTGGTAAGCAAGACCGCGATATTCAAAATCGATGCTCCCGTATCCATCCTCTTCAGAATAACTATACTTCCAGCCTCGTTCCTCTATAAAAGAGCGAACCCGTTCTAATCGCTTTGTATCCATACTGTCAATCCCCCTTCAATCATGTTTTATCTATTTCACCCAATCAGCTCCAATACCGCGTCCACGGTCTGTCGCCACTGCTCTTCTCTGGAAATCGAAGCGGTTCCATCCCCATCCTGCTCTCCATAATAGCCGAACCACGCGTGACAACCACCTTCTATACATACTTCGCTATAATTTGTTGAATACGCTCTGCCAGTCTCAACTTTTTCCATACTCAGTACACCATCATTGCTGCCATAAATGGAAAGCACTGCAAGATCTCCCAGGTCTTTTGTTGCATAAGCAGCCAGCAAGATAACACCATCCAGTTTGTCCGTATTTCCCGCCGCATAAGATGCAGCCATTGCTCCTCCCAGAGAATGGCCGGAGATATACCAATGCTCGTAATCATACCCTACCATCACGTCATCGGCTCTGTTGATACCGAAAATAGCCATATTGTAAGGCATCTCGAGTAAAAAGCAGTCCACGCCATTCTCCGCCAGCTTCATCATCAGCGGTACATACGCAGTATACTCAACCTTTGCTCCCGGATAGAAAATAATCGCGCTTTCCTCTCCCGCTCCGTCAAAATACAGTCCATTGTCTATCTCGACAACCTCTACACTGCCGCTGCTTTCCAGATACTCTGCGACCTCTGCATCAGCTCTGTAATAATCGCTCGCGTACCAGATCATCAGTACACCAAGCAAAATACAAAGCTGCGCTGCCAGGTTTACCAGTTGCTCGATCCAGTTTGCACGTTTGCTAGTGGAATCCATCTTCGCACCAAGAATTCCCATCACAATAAATCCAACAACAGCTAACAGAAACAGGATATTGCACGGAAATGAGGATATGTTTTTCCACAGTGCTGACAAAGACGGACGGCTGATTATCAGTGAAAGAAGAATCAGTACAAAACCGCCTGGCATCAGATAATGAAACTGTCTGTATAGCAGTTGAATATCCTTATGGGCAGCAGCCAGTATTAATTTCCACAATACTTTTCCAAGACCGGCTATGATACACAACAGCGCGCCGATCAAAAATACCACGGAATGGTACATTGACGCAATCAGAGCGATCGAGATACTGAAACATATGACCGGTAACGCATCTACAAGAGTCATTCCGAACGATGCTTCAAGCTGAGTCTGATTATTTTCTGTCTTATTCGTCTCATCCGTTTTCATAAAAATCATCTTCCTTCATACAAAAAAACGCGATTCTATTTCAAAAGCTTCTTTAGCTGCGCTTCCGATGCAAATGGGTAGCCATGACTTAAATGCTCAAAAATCTTTTCCCGGCTCGCTGCCGGTTCCTCCTTATAATTCGCAGACACCATGTCATAACCCCATAAATCTTCCGGCTTTGAATAGACACACACCGGCATTCCATATTCCCCACCGCGTTTGTTAACCTTTCGCCGAAAATCTTTTATCACCAGATATGTCTGCATTTGAAGGTCAGTAAGAATCCCGTTGAAGTTCTTTTCTCCGTCTTTACCGAAACCGGCGCGCCTTTTTAGTTCCAGACCAATATATTCGTCCTGCTCCTCAAAACAATCCATGATCTTCTTACTGCGGATATTCGCCATCTCATCATCCCATCTGGCATCAAAGTCATAGCCGTCTCTGCGGTAATTCGCAAAGACCGGAAACCATTCCAGACTGACAAAGGCTGACTTTTTCCCGAAAAACTTCCCATATGCGACTTCATGACTCCGGGCAATCAGTTCCCGCCACTCCCACGGATCCTGTTCCGGATCACCAGTCCACCAGAACAGATTTGAGGTATGCTCTTCCACTGAAAAGCCCTCGATCTCATTCTTGAACAGCGGAAGAAAGCCGATTTCATTGATCCAACTGATTAAATCACGCCAGCTGCGAATCCGCATGGGGTCGTTCCAGTCCATTCCGTACATAATCCATTCTCCGTTTTCATTTGCCATGTTCTTCTCCTTGCACTTTTAAACATCAAGATTCAGGCGGCAGCTATATGAACACATTTTAGCACAACGTTCTCAAGAAGGACAGATGGTTAGAGAATTATTTCGCTGTAAATCCCCGTTCTTTGATGGTGGCAGTTTGTTAGAAAGCAAAAAAGAAGTGGCCGTCCGAAAAGCGACAAATCCACTTCCTCTTTTTTTGCTGTCAGGCCATGCCGAGCAGAAGCCCTATAATACGCACGACGAACGCCGCCAGCCATGCTATGACGCATTGCTCCGCAACGACGAGCAACGCCCATCGCCCGCCCAGCTCCCTCCTTCCGGAAGCGATCGCGGCGACGCATGGCGTGTACAGCAGGCTGAATGCCAGCATGGTCGCGGCTGCAAGAGGGGTAAGTGGTGACACAACTTCTCCGGTTCATTAATCATCCAGAATAAAACGCCGGAATGTCCTTTCGAAGTCCGATCCGTAAAATCATATTCGTCATATTTCCGGTATTATTTAGCCTATACTCGGATGAAGATATTGGCCGTGCTTTTCCGTGCGGTTTCCGTATTGAATGGCAAACTGTGGGCAATTATGCAGACAGCCAAGGCATAGTACACACTTATCTTTAGTCCACACCGGTTTGCTTTCTTCCAATTCTATGGCATTAACAGGACACAGTTCTGCACATTTTCCACACCCAATGCAGTTATCTTTGACGTGAAACGGCCCGGTTTTCCGTATTTTGTCGTAATATGACTGAAACCTTTGAATACGTTTTTCGGTTTTAGAAGAAATTACCGAAGCTTTTTCATCCAGAGTCTTTTTCCCAATTTGATCAATCACCTTATTGATTTCCGGTTCAGAAGCAGCAATTTTTTTTGCGACCTTTTTCTTATCGCAGACACTGAAAATCGGCGTAAATGAACTCAGAATTTGTACACGAAAAGCCGCCTGCAAGATAATCTTTTTTTCTGCAAGCAATTCTGCGAGCTGGCTGGATACCGGCCCCGGCATTCTGCCATATGTTACAGTATGCCATACATAATGATCCCCGGCTGCTTCTAATTCAAGCTTACGAACAAAATCTACCACCACAGCAGGCAGACTCATCAAATAAACGGGAGTAACAAAGCCAAGCATTTCTTTTTGCTCCAGCGAGAAATGATAACAGCCGGTTTTGACACAGTCTGCAATTGATACCGTAATTTCGCCAGTTGCCAACGCAATTTTTTGAGCAACATATTTGCTGTTTCCAGTAGCAGAAAAATAAAAAATCATGAATAATCCCCCTCACAGCTTGCTAATGTATATTTGCATCATCATTTGTGACAGATACAGGATGTATTTCGGCTCCATCATAAAATCAAGCGCAAAGAACGCCGCCAGATAGAATAACAGATACAGCATAGCGTAACTGTATTTATGCTCTGAAATCCACTCTTTCAGAATTTCTGTATTTCCATTTTCATTATTGCCATCTTCTTTCACTATATCAATTATTATAGGCTCAGTGCACAATTTCGTCAATCAATATGCCCCGTCAATTCATCGTATATATGCCTGTCAATTCATCGTATAAAATTTTTTTTCGCACTTTGACTTTTCTCGTAAAAAAATGATATGATTCAACCATATTCAAGTAAAAATTTACGATCTTCAAAGTAATTTTGATACTTGTATATCTCTATTCAGGCTCCTGCCGTAATAGATACACAGGCTTTTGCCAGACAAGGAGGTGTGCAGGGATGAAACGAGTGAAAGCGGCCTGCATCTGTCAGACACTGCATTTTATGCTCAAAGAAGACTTAGGACATGATTATGCTGTGAAGATGGTTCAGGAAGAAGTAGCGCAGTATAAGCGGACACTTGAAAGGAATCATACACAATACAAAATTGTGGATGAATCAGAACAGCCGGATGGCTCCATCATCATTAAGATTATCAAGCAGTATAATAACAGTCCGGTTGGCGATTATCTCAGCTAAATCATCAAAATAAGCAGCCCGTGACAGCCGAAATTTTCGTCAACTGTTACTGGCTGCTTCATTTTCAGGTTTTCTTTCCTCAGGTAATGCAGTTCTTTTTCTGGCATGATCGTCCTCCCCATCTAATGGGGTTTGCCGCCCATCCTGTCTTATCCGGCTTCCCGCGACATCCTGCCGCAGCACGCGCGTTCATATTCTTTCAGTTTCCATTTTGCTTCACCGCTTATATGTCTCGGGACGTCGATCTGCACCGTCACATACTGGTCTCCATATACATTTTTGTTTTTCATGGAGACAATCCCTTTCCCTTTCAGGCGGATTTTTGTCCCTGTCTGTGTGCCTTCCGCGATTTTACACAGCACTTTCCCATAAACTGTCTGCACGGTAACCTCTCCGCCGAACACACAGGTTGAAATTTTTTTGTACTCTGGTACCTGCCGTTATTCCAGTTCAAACGCGCCCGTATACAGCTGGTAATACGTGCCCTTTTGTCTTCAGGTCATCGTGGCCGCCCCGCTCGATAATCCGGCCATGGTCAAGCACCATGATCGCTTTGCTGTTGCGCACGGTGGAAAGCCTGTGGGCAATGACAAACACCGTCCTGCCGTCCATCAGGTTATCCATGCCGTCCTGGACCAGGCTTTCCGTCCTGGTGTCGATGGAGCTAGTGGCTTCGTCCATAATCATGCATGGCGGGTTGGCGACTGCGGCGCGGGCAATCGACAGCAGCTGCCTCTGTCCCTGTGAGAGGTTCGCGCCGTTCCCGGTGAGCTCTGTCTGGTAGCCTTTTGGCAGGCGGGTGATAAAGCTGTCCGCGTTGGTCAGCTTCGCGGCGGCAATGCATTTCTCGTCCGTAGCGTCCAGTCTTCCGTAACGGATGTTGTCCATCACAGTCCCGGTAAACAGGTTGACGTCCTGGAGTACGATGCCGAGGGAGCACCGCAGATCCGGTTTTTTGGTTTTTTGATTTTGTTGATATTAATGCCGTCATAGCGGATCTTGCCATTCATCAATTTGTATCTTCTACAACCATTATCTGAAGCATACCGCACACCCCAACATTAAAAACAGATTGATTCATACTTATTTTTGAAACGATTCGATTTTAGCGCAGGAAGATTAAGGGAAGAATAAATAACAGCCCTTTTTATTGCTTTTAAGAATTTTTATTTTTACAAAATCGCAGCTTAATTATCGCGCCACTTTTCTATCTGATTTTCTTCCTGCTCCTTCCCTTTTTCCCATAGCCGAAATGTCTGCCGGTAAGTGCAGTCTTCCGGAAGGGTCGGATGAAACAGTGCTGTGAATAAATTAACCTTTCCACAGTGGTTACATTTGCGGAGCCGGTCTTTATAAATTCTGCACAGGTGTGTTTCTGTGTCAAGGTTTTCACAGGGGCTGTTATAATGAATAATCACCCGTCCGCCTGTTGCCGCAGAGCGAGAAAAACAGCATTTCCCGCAGCGATTACATAATGAGTCCCAGTCCTTTCGCCATTTGAGCCAGGCCTTAAAAATGCGCAGGAGCATCTTTTTGAGTTACATCCCTTTCATAAAATAGATCAGAAGCTTAGCAAATACCTGCCTGATATCTGCTAAGCTTCGCCTTTATCCGTATTGGTAAATCAGGAAACCTGTTCAAACTGACTGTTATACAGCTCCGCGTAAAACCCGTTCTGCGCAAGCAGCTCTTCATGGCTGCCCTGCTCGACAATATCGCCGTCGCGCATCACAAGGATGATGTCGGCGTTCTTGATCGTGGAGAGCCGGTGCGCGATCACGAAGCTGGTGCGTTTGTCGGTCAGCATATCCATCGCCTGCTGGGTCAGCATCTCGGTCTTTGTGTCGACGCTCGATGTCGCTTCGTCCAGGATCAGCATCGGACTGTTCTGGATCATTGCCCTGGCGATGGTCATCAGTTGCTTCTGACCGGCGGAGATCGCTGTGTTGTCGCTTAAGACGGAGTCATAACCGTGCGGCAGCGCCGAGATGAAATTATGGATGCCGCAGGCCTTGCAGGCCTCGATCATCTGCTGTTCCGTGACGCCCTCGGTATTGTACAGCAGGTTCTCACGGACTGTCCCCGCAAACAGCCAGGTATCCTGCAGCACCATGCCGAACTGGCTGTATACATTTTCCCTCGGGATGTCAGTGGTCGGGACGCCGTCGATGAGGATGCTCCCTCCGGTCGTCTCAAAGAACCGCATCAGCAGATTGACCATCGTGGTCTTGCCCGCGCCGGTCGGCCCCACGATCGCGGCCTTCTGGCCCGGTTTTACGGTCACACTGAAGTCGTGGATGATCTCTTTCTCCGGCGCGTTCGGGTACGCGAATTTCACATTCCGGAATTCCACTTCCCCGCGCACATGGTCGATGCGCTTCGTCTTGGCGGACTCATCCTCCATCTCCTCCTCCGCGAGGAACTCGAACACACGCTCCGAAGCGGCCGCGCAGGACTGCACCTGTGTCATGGCCTGGGAGATCTGGCGCAGCGGTGATTCAAACAGGCGGGTATAGATCAGGAATGCCGTGATCACGCCGAACGTAATGTTCCCGTTTATAATTTGTGATGCGCCAACCACGCAGACAGCCACATACCCTGCATTCCCGATAAAGGTCATCAGAGGCTGCATCAGGCCGGATAAAAACTGTGAGCGGAAGTTCGCGTTTTTCACTGCCAGGTTCAAAGAGTTGAAGGTCTCCTTTACCTCATCCTCCGCGTTGGAAATGCGGATGACGTCATGGCCGCTGTACATTTCCTCGATGTAACCGTTCAGGTCGCCCAGGCTCTCCTGGCGGGCTGTGAAGTATTTCTGGGAGCGGCTCATGATTACGACCATAAGGACAAGCCCGAGGATGGTCGCGAGTACGGTCGTCGTCGCCATGATCCAGTTGGTGTAATACATCATAATCAGGCAGCCGATAAACTGCGCGACAGCGGTGACCAGGTTTGACAGGCTGTTCGACATCGCCTGCCCGATCATATCCACATCATTCGTCATACGGGAGAGCACATCGCCCGCGGCATTGCCGGAATAGTATTTCAGGGGTAGCCGGTTGATCTTGGTGCTGATGTCTCCGCGCAGGCGCTTTGCGGTCCGCTGCGTGACAGTCTGCATGATAAAGTGCTGGACGAAGTTACAGACGGCACTTGCGAGATAAATGCCTACCAGCAACAAAGCCATACCCAGGATCCCGTCCATGTCGATGCCGTCGTCCGCATGGGCTTCCTGGTATTCCTCACTTAAGGTAATATTGTTAAAAATCTCCTGTGTCAGCTCATTATCCGTATCCGTCAGATCCAGGCTTTCCATGTCAAATTCTGAAAGATCCGCCCCTTCCGGCAGGTAGTCCATGATATTAATCTCGCCGTTCGCGATCTGGTTCTGGATGTCCTCCGCCATCTCTTCCGAGGAGACGCCGCCGGAGAGCCCGTCATATATATAGTCCGTCAGGCGGCTGATCTGGTCCGGCCCGATGATGGTAAAGACCGCGCCGACCGCTGCAAGCAGCAGCGCAAACAGGATGATCCCCGCCTGGCTTCTGCAATATCCAATCAGCTTACCAAGGGCGCCTCTGGTATCCTTTGCTTTTCCACCTCCCATGCCGCCACCCATGGAACCTCTGCCGCCCATAGGGCCTCTTCCCATCGGCGGGCCGCTTCTTCTAAATGATGTATTTGATTCTGGCATAATATACATACCTCCTTAATTACATGTCACTCCCGGGCCATGCACTTGCTGCATGAGTGCGGACAAAAGTGATTTAACAGCGGTTTTGACCTATATGTCCCGCATCGGTTTTTGATGCGGGATATATTATGCATTTGCCGCAAGCTCTTCCGCAGAGAGCTGCGACAGGGCGATCTGCTGATAAACATCGCAGGTTTCCATCAGTTCCTCATGGGTGCCAATCCCGGCCACTGCGCCGTTATCCAGCACCACAATCCGATCCGCATGGCGGATCGTACCGATCCTCTGCGCCACGATCAGGCAGGTCGTCCCCTGCAGGTCCGTCTTCAACCGCTGCCGCAGAACGCGGTCAGTCTTATAATCCAGCGCGGAGAACGAGTCGTCAAAGATCAGGATCTCCGGTTTTCTGGAAATGGCCCGCGCGATGGCAAGCCGCTGCTTCTGGCCTCCTGAGACATTGGTGCCGCTCTGGGAAATCCGGCTGTTTAAGCCTTCGTCCATGGCCTGGACAAAGGCTGTCGCCTGCGCAATATCCAGCGCGTTTTCCACATCCCGGCCGTTCCGTTCATGGCCGCATTTGCCGAAGGTCACATTGCCCTCCACGGTATCCGCAAACAGGGTCGCCTTCTGCGGCACGTAGCCGATCTTATTATAGACCGTCTCAAAGTTATATTTTGAAATATCCTTCCCATCCAGCAAAACCGTTCCCCCGGTCGGGTCATACAGTCTTGCGGCAAGCCCGGCGAGTGTGGTCTTCCCGGAGCCGGTCGCACCGATAAACGCAACCGTTTCCCCCTTCTTCGCAAAGAATGAGACATTCCGGATACACTCTGCGGAAGCGTCCGGATAGCGGAACGAGACATTCCGGAATTCGATGCTCCCTTCCTCCGAGGACGTAGTCTCCGACCCCTCTTTCACCGAGATATCTGAATCAATGACCTCATTGATACGGTTTGCGGACACCTGCGCACGCGGCAGCAGCATGAAGATCATCAACAGCATCACAAAGGACATGATCACGTACAGGGCATAGGAGCTGAAGGAAACCACCTCGCCCAGCATGACCCCACGCTCAGAAACAGCGGAAAGCATTTCCGCCACCGTCCCGCTAAGCGGCACCTCGATCCCATTGATGAGCCAGGCACCCACGTAATAGATGGCGACGCTCACGCAGCTCTGCACAAACATCATGATCGGGGAAAGAAACGCCATCCCCCGCCCGGTAAAGAGCTGTGTCTTCATCAGGTTTGTATTTGCAGTGTCAAATTTGTTTTCCTGGTATTTCTCCGCATTGAACGCGCGAACAACCCGGATACCGTTTAAGTTCTCATCCGTGATCCGGTTCACATCATCGATCTGCTTCTGGACAATGCGGAACTTCGGGATCATCACTGCCAGCAGGACGATCAGCGACGCCACGACGACCGCGACCGCAGAAGCTACGACTACGGAGAGCTGCCAGCTCTTCCCGACGATCTTGATGATCGCCCAGACCGCCATGATCGGCGCACGGAGCATCATCTGCAGCCCCATCGCCACGATCATCTGGATCTGCGTGATATCATTTGTGGTACGGGTGATCAGGCTCGCAGTGGAAAACTTCTTGATCTCACCGGCGCCCATCGCCGCGACCTTGTTAAAAATCTTCTCACGGACGGTGAAAGAGAAATCCGCTGCGATCATCGCCGCAAAATAGCCGACAATCACGGTCAGCAATGCGCTGCAAAAGGCGCAGCCGAGCATCTTTGCGCCCGCGGCATAGTATTCCGACAGCTCCGTGACCTCGCTGCTGATCAGAACCGTGATTTCTGCCGTATAGTCCGGCAGCCGCAGGTCAAAGTAGACCTGCCCGCAGACCAGCAGCAGGCAGAGCAGCGCCAGCCACCGGTCTTTCACTTTCATGTTGCCAAAAATGTGAAGCATTTTTCAAAACCTCCTTTTTTTCCTGAAACCAGAGTACTTTCCGGCAGAAGCCGTCATCCGGCTTTGCTGAGCGTGATTCATCTGTGGTTCTTCCCCCTGCTCTCTGTAGCGATTGGGAAACAAAAGCCAGGATACGAAAAACCGTTTATATCTCATGTAAAGGCCGACGTCGACCGCGCCCTTTGTGCGCGTGATGGATGTCGCCAGCCTTACAGGGGAAACCTTTTTATCATAAACCAGGTACCGCTCTTTCCATGCGGTCGGGTCAAATTTGCTTTTAAACCGGTAAAGATTTTTGAAATCATATCCAAAATCCATCTGGTTGTAAATTACATGCAGCAGCTCCTGGAGCCTGTCAGTATCCGGGTCTGTAACATTGATCCCGGCCAACGGCGCAATATTCAGGCTTATTTCTTTTACACCGTCGTTTTTCATTTTCATCGCCGCGGAGATAATCGCGTGCTCCATCGCCCCGGTCGGCCCGTCCAGCTTGCGGTACATCACGTCGACACAATAGCCCTTTCCCTCTTTATAAGGCAGAAAAGCCAAAACCGTCAGGAGCGTCCCTTGCGCGTTCCGTGTCATGAAATACCGCCGTCCATATGGTTTTTCAAACTGCAGATCCCCGACCGAATATGTCAGCTTCAGCTTTTTATCCGCAAACCACTGCTCCTCCAGCTTTGCGATTTCTTCCTCGAGGACAGGATTGCGTTTTTCTTCCGGGCGGTATTCTTCCAGGAAAACTCCCGCTCTGTCGAGCTTTGCCACATTTCTGCGCAGGGTTCCTTTTTCCCCGCCGGCCAGGGTATAGCTTTCCAGGTTCAGGATCGCTTCTTCCCCATATTTCAGCACGGAAAAATTCCTCTCCGCCAGCAGGTCGGCCATCTCGACGCTGACTGAGTTAAATACAGGCCTGTATCCCCTGCTTTTGCAAAATGTGATGTACTCATCTGTCAGACACGCCATGTCCTCGAACCTGCAGGCAGGATTTCCCTGGCTCATAGCGCTTTTACCTGTCAGCGTATACGCAATAACACCGCAAACACCACTGCCAAAGAAATAGCTGTTCCCTGGGTTCAATGTCAGGCAATGCTGAGAATCGTCACCGAGTGTCCGGATGATCTGGGCTGCGCGCCCCACATCCCCGGATAAAGGCTCTTTCTTCATAATCTTTTATACCTCATTGATCTGTCCGGAGAAAAAATCCAGGATCAGCTTTATGCTCTGTTCATTCTGTTCCTGCCAGGAAATGGAAGCTTCCCCATCACGGCCGGAGCTGGAGCTGTACGCCGCGAACCCCTGATGGTTCGCGCCTTCCAGCATGACGCTGGCCGAGCTGGCAGGCAGGTTGCTATCGAACCTCTCCATCATATTATTATTCATAATACCATCATTTTCAGCGGTAATCCGTATGGCGCCGATGTCCAGATTCGAAAGATTCACGGAAGCATAGGTCGCCAGAAGTGCCACCCCGATTACCTGGTCCGGCCTGGCAGCGGCAATCCGGCTGGCCGGCATCCCACCAAGGGAATGGCCGATGAGAATCCATTTTTCAATCTGCGGATTTGCGCCCATGATCTCCAGCCCGTGTTTTGTCCCAAACGCACTCATATGGAACAGCTGCTTCGGAATCACCACGGTATATCCCTCATCATGCAGCAGCTTTGCCAGATACGCATACGCCCTCTCATCCGTTTTCGCCCCAGAGAAAATGATAAAACCAACAGAGCCGGACCAACACGCAGCGTTCTTATATTGTCCGGCTCGCTCTGCCGCCGAAGCAGAGCGAGGGGGCGTTTCAGCACTGTTGCCATAAAAGTAATAATCATCGCCAACCACTTCCATTTCCGCGGCGATTTCCTGCGCCTCCGGGTATGCCTTATTGTAATAAAGCAAAATAACCAGGATAGCTATGGCAAGGATTCCAATCACACTTAAAAAGATGATCATCCGTTTTCTCCTTTTATTCTCCATGCATTTATCACCTGATCGAGTATGAGGCGGCTATTTCGCCTCATACTCGTCTGCGCGGTTGCTGTGTGCCAGTGGCACACGTTTAGCAACGACCGAAGCGAAGCGTAGACGGGGCGGCTTTAGCCGCAAATATCCTTTCCCGCCCCTGCGCATAATTTTATCCTTGACATTTCCAACAACCTGTCGTAGAGTGTATTATACAGATAAGAGAAACAAACATCAACCATCAATTTTTTTAATTTTGTCGGATGATGTGAAAAAATACAGGTACACAGCATAATATTATCACCATCATGTTTGAGTCAATCAAAATAAGGAGGCATCCCTTATGAATAAGCAACCAGCAGTCACGGAAAAGACACGCCAGAAGTTTGTAGACGCGTTCTGGGCAATGGCGTGGGAAAAACCCATGTCCAAAATAGCAGTCAATGAACTCACAAAGCGCGCGGGTTACAACCGCAGCACATTCTATGAGTATTTTCTGGACACGGACCATCTGCTGAGCTATGTTGAAGATCAGCTGCTGGAGGAAGTGAGGCAGACTGCCCTTAAAAATATCGCAGAGACTTCGGATACCAAAACTGCAACAGATCTGGTCCGGACCAGTCTGTTTCCAAACATCTTTTGTGCCCTGAATGAGAAAGTATATTTACTCGCGGGGCCAAACGGAGACCCCGGTTTCCTCTCAAAATTAAAAGATGTACTGATACCGATTGTCGCGCCGTATCTTCCGATTTCCCCGGAGCTGCCCCATTTTGATTATCTTGTAAGTTTCATCAATGCCGCTGCATTCGGCATTTTGCAGCACTGGCATGAGCAGAATAAAAACCTCAGTTCTAAGGAAGTCTGCTCGATGATGCAGAGACTGGTACTCCAGGGTTTGTCCGCTTATATTTTACCAGCATCCGACCAGGAACCAACTGCTCCCGTTGCTGCCGAACCAGGTATTTTTTAAACCATACAGGCAGGATTGTGCCTGCATCTTAAAATGAAAAATAAACAGTTTACCGCTAAAGACAATATCATTGCGATCATCCTTGTGTCCGTGTTCGTTGTAGTCTATATCGTATCGCAGTGTACAGAGAATGCCTTTTTATATTTTGGCACCACGGGCATAAAGAACCTCAACGGAGAATATTATCGCTGGCTTACCTGCCTGTTCCTGCATTACAACCTCCGGCATCTGCTGGCCAATTCCATCGCTCTGCTTGTTGTTGGATATTTGCTTGCTCCATTTTTGAAAAAGCGGCAGACGTTATTTTTATTTTTGTCCGGCGGTATGCTTTCAGAGATCGCTTTTTCCGCAGTGTGTACCGGGCAGGTTTATGATATAGGGGCATCCGGCGGTATTTTTGCTCTTCTGGCCACTCTGCTTGTCTGTCATCTCAGGTATCCGGAAAAATCTCATTTTACCTGGTACAGGCCTGATGTCCTGTTCATTTTGTTATATTTTGTATTCGCGAATAGCAGCACCAGCGCTTTTCTGGTTCACACGTTTGGGTTTACCGCAGGAATCCTTATCAGTTTTCTCATGGTATCAGCGGGCCTTTGCTGACTTTGCCCATTCCGCGGCAGAGAAAGACCCTGTGGTCGCATCGAGAACAGTATAATTAAGATCTCCATCTATGAAAAAGCGTGTGGCCACCGCACCCGCAGCAGCCACATGCTCTATCCTCCAGGTAATGTTGATCAACACAGCCCGGTCTTTTCCAGCACATCCGATACCATGTGCACCGGGATAATTTCCAGACTTTTCTTTACCTCCGAAGGAACCTCGTCCAGGTCATTTTCATTTTCCACTGGGATAAAGACCGTCGTGATGCCTGCCCGCACCGCGGCCATGAGCTTTTCGGGAAGCCCTCCGATCGGCATGACGCAGCCGCGCAGGGACACTTCCCCTGTCATTGCGATCTTCGGGGAAACCGGTTTTCCTGTTACAAGGGAAATGATTGCGGTGGTAAGTGTAATCCCGGCTGACGGACCATCCTTCGGAACGGCTCCGGACGGAACATGAATATGCAGATCGTTTTTCTCAAATAATTCTGCCTTTTCCGGGAACCTGCTCTTCGCAAGGCTGACCGCGATCTGCACGGATTCTTTCATAACGTCGCCCAGCTGGCCCGTTATAATCACATTTCCTTTCCCTTTGGTAAAGACCGCTTCGATAAACAGAATCTCGCCGCCGGCCTGCGTCCACGCAAGTCCGGTCACCACACCGGGCTGCTTCTGCTCCAGCATATGGTCATGGAGGAGAGGCTTACTGTCCAGGTATTTCTGCAGCTGGCCCGGTGCGACCGATATACCCCTGTTGTTCCCCTCTACCAGGCGGACAGCTGCCGCACGGCAAAGGGTATCCAGCCTCTTCTTCAGGCCGCGTACTCCGGCTTCCATTGTGTAATCGGAGATGATTGTGCGAAGCGTGGAATCGGAAACCTTCAGTTTCTCCGGATGAATCCCCATTTCTTCCATTGCCCTCGGCAGCAGATGCCGTTTCGCAATCTGGAATTTTTCCGAAGCCGTATATCCGGGGAACTGAATCACCTCCATGCGGTTTAAGAGCGGCTCCTGAATGGTATCCGTTGTATTTGCCGTGCAGACAAACAGAACGTCAGACAAATCATATGGGACATTCATATAATGATCCGTGAAGGTACTGTTCTGCTCCGGGTCGAGAACCTCCAGCAGGGCGCTTGACGGATCGCCGCCATAATCCTTTGCCAGCTTGTCCACTTCATCCAGCACCACCACCGGATTCGAGACGCCGCTTCTTTTGATCCCGTCCATGATCCGGCTCGGCATGGCTCCGACATAGGTGCGGCGGTGCCCGCGGATCTCCGCCTCGTCACGGATACCGCCAAGGCTCACGCGCACATATTCTCTGCCCAGTGCTTTCGCGATGCTCTGGCCGATGCTCGTCTTTCCGGTGCCCGGCGCCCCGACGAAAAGGAGAATCGAACCGAACTGTTTTTGATTCAGCGTCATCACCGCAAGCTGCTGCACAATCCTGCGTTTTACTTTATCAAGGCCAAAATGATCCGCATCAAGGATTTTTCGCGCTTCCTTCAGATCTACCGGATGCATTTCTTCCTTCTTCCAGGAAAGCGAAGTCACAAAATCAAGATAGTCATACAGCATCCCATACTCGTGGCCGTCTTTCCCTTCCTGCTTCATGCGGTTCAGAACCTTCACAGCCTCGGCGTGGGCTGTCTCATTCATCCCGGACGCTTCGATTTTCTTCTCAAACTTCCGCACATCAGAGATATTTTCCGGATGCATCTCATCCAGCTCATTTTGCAAAAATTCAATTTGTTTCTTTATCGCCTGTTCGCGATAGATTTTTTCATTCTGGCTCTCCTGCGCTTCCGCCGCCTCTTTCCTCACCTTGTCCGCTTCCAGATACTGGTAGACGGCCTGCTCCATGCGCTCTGTCTGTTCAGAGAGGGTATCCGCAGCCAGAATCTGATATTTTTCTTCGTTTGAAATATTCAACCGGTCAGAAAGGGTGGCAACCATCTCCCCCAACGATCCCCATTGCTGTATGTAATTTCGGGCAATCATCCCAATCGGTGAATTCTGTAAATTACGCGCAAAAGCCGCCCTGACATTTTCAAAGCGTTCAGCCGTCTCCTCCGGCGTCAGATCCTCCACCTGGGGTCTCTTACTAAATGTCACTTCTATCGCATCTGCCGTTACTTCAATCGTATCAATGTTTACGCGCTCAATAGTCCGAACCTTTACATTGCCTTCGTTATCGACTGCTTCGATCGTCCCGGTGATGCCGATTGGGTAAAAATCTTCCGGACTCATGGTTTCCCTGGATTTATTTTCTTTCAGCATCAGGCAGGCGATGTCCTTGCCTGTCTCCGCCCTTTCCTGCGCAACCTCACGAAAATAATTGTTTTGGAAAAACAGATTTATCCCAGGGACAATCACAATATTATAATAAGGAACAATAATCATAGAACATTTCCTCCATCTAACATGGCATGCTTGCTGCACATTTATCGCTTCTCTCAGGTGCCATTCGTTTTTTGTCATACGAAATATAGCAAATTTATTAGCGCTCGTCAACAGTGGTTGCTAACAATTTACACTTTTTTTAGATTTAGATCCTGATTATAAATGCGCAGGAGCATCTTTTTGAATTACATCCCCATGTATAAAAAAACGAAATGAGCGGCGAACGCCAGGAGCAATTGCATGAAAAAAAGAAACACGGCAGTTCTCTGTTTCCCTGGATTACTCAACCATCGTAATTGTCGGTGCACTCCAGGTTCCGTCTGACGCCTCCTCCGCCGGCAGGTAAATGCGCAGCATCAGATGGAAGGTTCCTTCACTCACTGGAAGCCAGTTGCTCAGCTGATCTTCCTCCGGTTCTTCCGCCTGTAAATAGATATCCAGCGAACCATCTTCATTATACTGCAGCTCTGAGCGGTCATTGATGCAATAGCGGTCAATCGCATTATCAATCAACGCATCTGTTTCGCTGTCATAAACTGTGACTGACCAAAATCCATCTTCTTCTACCGGCGGCAGCGCATCTGCTTCAAAATGGAGGACATAAGAGTGCCCGCCTGAAAGCTGATTGCCATCTTCATCCATATTACCCTTCAGATACATGGCCATGGAAACCGGATTGGCGCCGAATCCGCCTAAAGCAATCAGTGCGCGATAAGCATATTCTGTACCGAATTCTGCAATTGGATACCCATAGAAGGACCAGATACCATTCTGCACGATAAATCCGGCTGCCTCCTCACTGAGCTCTGCTGTCAGACTGGTCAGCATGGATGTCCAGTTTTCTGATGAATCCGACCCAAGAAGCCCGGCGTCAAAGGTAAGGCCAGGTCCTACATTGATTTCTGCAAAAGAAGCAATCGCATTAGCATCCTCCGCCGCCGGAGGATTTTCATTCATTAAATCATTTGCCAGTGTAAAATATTCCGCCGGGCTTAATGAAAGTACATAATTCAGAGGAGTGTAATTCTTATCCTCATCATAAGTCCCTTCTGCCGGTTCGCCGCCCTCCTGATACAACGTAAGGGTATATGCGTTCAGCTCACTTTGAATAGCTGCTACATTTTCCAGATCCTCTGTTCCTTCACACAGTGTCCTCACGATAATCCACCCCATATTGGTCGGCATGGAAACCTGCGTCATTCCATCCGGAATCTCACCGTTATAGTCAGGACCGGTAAACAGATACGTGCAGGCATCTGATGTATCTCCTCCTGTTCCGAGAATCGCCACACAGTTTGTGTAAGCGTCCATGACTTCAATGGAACAGTATCTGTCAGCAGCCGGCTTTTCAATGACAACCGCATCCTCGCTCAAATCAAGCCAGACCTGCGAATAAACCGTATCCACATTCGGCGTTACGACATCAGTGGAATCCGCCGTTGCCAGAGAAGCCGCATGAATAAACTGGTTCACAGGCGCCTGCACAGAAGTAGCCGTGACTGTATTTGTCATTTTTTCCATCGTGGCATATTCCAGCACAAGCGGAAACGTATATACATAAGCATCCCTTACCAGCTCCCACGTTTCGTCTGTTTCTGCATCTGTATCTGCAGCAGTATCCGAATCCCCTGCCGCTGCACTGTCTTCTCCATCTGCAGCAGACGCTGTTTCTGTTGCACTGTCTGTGGTGGAATCCGCAGATGAACCGTATCCGGCCATCCCGACGGTTGCAAATATCATTACTATAATCAGCAGCATGCTGAATATTCTCGTTTTCATTTTTATCATCCTCCATTCCCGACCTTTTGAAAATCCACATGCAGTTGCGGTTCGCTCCCACTCGTTCGATTGCACCCGATACTTTTAATGTTTTTAGAATCCGCTGCATCTGTCCTCGGCGATCTTCCCGTTTTCCAGAAAGATGATACGGTCGCTCTGGCGGCTCGGCGGCGGCCGGCATTTTTTCAGGCCTTCGCTTTATATTCCAGGCAGAGCATCGTAATATCGTCAAACTGCGGCGCGTCGCCGGCAAACCGGTCGATATCCGCCTTGATCTCCGGAAGCAGCTTTGTCGGCGTCAGGTCGCGGCAGCGGTTCAGCACTTCGCCCAACCGCCTCATGCCGTAGAGCTCCCCGGCCGCATTCATCGCCTCGGTCACGCCGTCTGTATACTGAAAAAGCCTGTCTCCCACATCCAGCGTCATGCTTCCGCCCCGGTACCGCATGCCCTCCATGCCCGCGAGCACGAAGCCCGGACGGATCTTATACGGCTCATAGCTGCCGCCTTTTTTGCAGAGAAACGGCATCTCATGGCCGGCATTTACAAAATTCAGCTCGCCCGTCGCAAGATCGAGCACCCCCTCAAAGGCCGTGATGAACAGCCCCTCGCTGTTCGCCTCACAGAGCAGGTCGTTGACACGTGTAAACACTTCGCCGAGATCCCGGTCCGGCAGCGTATGATCTTTAATCAGCGTCTTTCCGATCACCATGAACAGCGCGGCCGGAACGCCTTTCCCGGAGACGTCTGTAGATTGTCAAGTAAAATTGACCCACTTTTTCATTTAAAATTGACCCACCTT